>JAKSBI010000834.1 GCA_022361215.1 Hyphomicrobiales bacterium
CCGGGTCCTGATCTGCGGCTCGCTCTACCTGGCCGGCGCCGTACTCGCCGCCGCGCGCGCCGACGACTGACGGCGGTCCTGCCGAACGGCCTCACCCGCCCCTCTCCTCCGGCCCAAGTGCGACATGCATCATGGCCACCCCCTTCTCCGTCATTCCCGCGAAAGCGGGAATGACGGAGAGGTGCGGATGAGCCCACTTAAACAGGACCGGCGCTACAGCCCGTAATAGGCCGGCGCGAAAAGCGAGAAGAAGACCCAGATCAGCAGGATCAGCGGTAGCCCGCCGAGCACGAAATCCGCGAAGCGATAGTGGCCGGGGCCCATCACCAGCAGGTTGGTCTGGTAGGCCATGGGCGTGGCGAACGAACAGTTGAGCGCGATGATCAGCCCGTGCACGAAGGGAGTGGGATCGGCGCCGATCTGGGCGGCCGCCGCAACCGCTACCGGCGCCATCAGCGCGCCCGTCGCCTGGTTGCTGAGGAAGTTGGTCAGGATGGCCGTCAGCAGAAAGAGCGCCGACAGCAGCACGGCGGGCCCGTAGCCCGCGAAGCCCTCGACCACCGTCGACGCCAGGAAGGCCGCGCCGCCCGTGGCGCGCATCGCCTCCGCCAGCGCGAAGGCCGCGCCGATCATCAGGAAGATGCGGGCGTCGATGGCGCGGATCGCCTGATGCACGTTCAGGCAGCCGAAGCCGATCATGGCGACCGCGCCGGCGATCGCCGCGACGGGGATGGGCACCATCCCGCTGGCGGCGAACAGGATGGTGATGCCGAAGGTCAGCAGCGCCGTGTTGGCGAGCAGGGTCCGCGGCAGCTCGGCGGCGGACCATTCCAGCAGCAGCAGATCGGAGCTGCGCCTGAGCGCCTTGATCGAGGCGTCTGAGCCCAAGAGCAGCAGCTCGTCGCCGGGCTCGAGCCGAATGCGGTGCAGCGGCACGCGCAGCATGCGCTGGCGGCGCTGCACGCCGATGATCTTGCAGTCCGTGCCCGTGAAATCGCCGGCCTGATCGTAGCGCACCCCCTTCAGCCGCGACTGCGGCGCCACCACCGCCTCCGCCATGGTCAGGTCGGTGCGCCGCCTTCGGCCGTCGTCGGCGCCTTTCCCCGTCCCGCCGTCCGTCCCATCCGCCAGGCCCACATCGATGCCGATGCTCTCCCGCGCGTCGGTGATGGCGGCGGCCAGCGCCTCCCGGGTCGCGATCACGGAGATGACGTCGCCTTCGCGAAGCTCGATGTCGTCGAAGGGCCGCGGCAGCAGCCGGCCGGACCGGTGCACCATCCGCGGCGTCATGGTCTTCAGCGCCGGAAACAGCCCGGCGACCGCGCGGGCGCCGATCCAGGGATGCCCCTTGGTGAGCGCGATCTGGGCGAGGAACTGCCGGCCGCTGAACTCGGACTTGTAGTCGATGTCGGCCATGCGCGCGGGCATGATGCGGGGCAGCACGAAAAGCACATAGACCGCGCCGAGCAGCGCGGCGAGCAGGCCGGGAACGAAGAAGTCGAAGAAGCCGACCTTGGACATACCGGCTTTCTCGGCCATGGCCACGGCCACCAGGTTGGCGGACGACCCGATCAGCGTCGTGGTGCCGCCCAGGATCGTGATGAAGCTGAGCGGCATCATCACTCGGCTGAGCGAATAGCCGATGCGGCGCGCGATGGCGCCGATGATCGGAATGAAGATCACGACCACGGGCGTGTTGTTCAGGAAGGCGCTGGCCGAGCCGGCGCCGAGCAGCGTGGCGGTCAGGGCCGTGCGCGGCCGCCGGCGGCTCAGCCGCGTGATCATGCGCGCCGGAGCCTCGTCGGCGCCGGTCTGGAACAGCCCCCGGCCGATGACCAGCAGCGCCAGGATGGTGAACAGGACCGGATTGGCGAAGCCCTGCAGCAGCCCTTCCGCGTCGAGCAGGTTCCGGCCGGCGCCGTCGTCCACCGGAAAGACCTGGAAGAACAACAGCAGCGCCACGACCGCGCCGATCGCCGTCAGCTCGATCGGCACCCTGTCGATGGCGAAGATCACGATCACCGTGGCGATGATCGCGAAGGTCCCCCAGATCTGTATGTCCGCGAGTGGGAGCAGCACGACAGGTCCCGGGTCGCCGCTTCTCGAGGCCGCAGACCGCGCCGGACAGCCGACGCGCCGGGCGACCCCCGCAAAGGCCAGCATACGCGGCGCACTGGCGCGCCACAACAGTACGAACCGCCGCTGGACATGCCGCGGCGGCTCACCTCATCTGTGGAAAATCGGCAGTCCGCGAGGCGCTTAAGCCTTCTGGGCCGCCTCGCCCTGCGCCACGGTCTCGTTGATCCAGTCGACGAGCTTGCCCTTCGGCTGCGCGCCCATCTGGGTCGCCGCGACCTCGCCGTCCTTGAAGATCATCAGCGTCGGGATCGCACGGATGCCGTACTTGCCGGGCGTCGACGGGTTCTCGTCGATGTTCATCTTGGCGATCTTGACCTTGTCGCCCATGTCCTGGGCGATCTCCTCCAGCGCCGGCGCAATCTGCTTGCACGGGCCGCACCACTCCGCCCAGAAATCGACGACGACCGGGGTCGACGACTGCAGAACGTCTTCCTCGAAGGTGTCGTCCGAAACCGTGGATGTTGACATCCGGGGTGTCTCCTGTGTTCCGGGGCGCGCGGCACGAACGCCCAATCCAAAATCGCAAGGAACCTAGGTATCGCGCCGGTGGCCGTCAAGTGCCGCGACCCCCGCGGCGTGCATACGAGACTCGTAGAAATCGATGGCCGCCGCCGGAATCTCCATGATCCGCGGCACCGCCGTCCAGAGCAGCGCGCAGCGCACCGGCCTCTCCCCATAGATCAGCCGGACGGCGGCGCGGTAGGCGGCCAGCTGCGCCAGATAGGCCGGCGCCACGTCCTCCGGCTCGGTCGGTGGCGGCCGGTTGGTCTTGTAGTCCACGATCCAGACCTCCCCCTCCAGCACCGCCAGCCGGTCGATCTGTCCGGACACGTCGAGGGGCAGCGCCTCCGGATCGTCGGCCGGCAGCCGCGCCACGATCGGCACCTCGGCCCGGCTCCCGGTGCCGAACAGGTGCGCGAAAGCGGGGTCCCGCATGACCGACAGGGTCTCGGCGACGATCTCCGCCCGCATCGGCTCGTCCAGCCCAGCGCCCCTGAGTTCCACGAAGCGGCGGGCGGTCTCCTCCCACGCGCCGGGGCCGATCTCCGGCAGATGCTCCAGGAGAGCATGTACGATCGCGCCTCGCAGGAAGCGGGACCGGTCCGCCAGCTCCGTGGGCGGCAGCACGCTCTGCTCCTGCAAGGCGCCCATGGGCTCGGCCTCCTCCAGGGACGCGACCGTGGAGGGCGTGATGGCGAGCGCGCTCGGCCGCTCCGGCACCACGGCCTGCTCCACCCAGTCCGGCAACGGCGCCGGCTCGGCGTCGACGACGCGCGCCTCCGGCGCGACCGGAAGGGGCCGTGCCTGCAGGCTCTCCAGGCGCCAGACCGGGCGCCCCTCTTCGTCGGCCGTCTCGCGCACCAGGCCTTTGACGCCCTCGAAGATCAGATCGTACCAGCAGCCCTGATCCCGCTGCCGCCGTCCCTCATAGCCCGAGACGTAGAGCCGGTCGCGGGCCCGCGTCATGGCCACGTAGAGCAGGCGGTGCGACTCTTCGAGCTCGGCCGTGCGCCGCGCCGCCCGGGCCGTCTCCAGCTCCGCCAGGGCGCCGGCGCCACCGGGCGCCCAGACCACGTGGTCCGGCACACCGGGCACGGCGCCCCGGCGCGGCACGTCGAACAGGCTCGGCCGGCCGGCGGCTCGGGGCACCGAGCAGGTGTCCGGCAGGAAGACGATGCCGGCCTCGAGGCCCTTGGCGCCGTGCACGGTCATCACGCGGACCTCGTCGCGGCCCTGCTCCATGTCGCGCTTCACCTCCGCGTCCGCGCGCCGCAGCGCGTCGAGGAAGCCCTGCATCGACGGTGGCGCCGTGCGGTCGTAGTCCAGCGCCAGGTCCAGGAACTCGTCGATGGCATCGCCCGCATCGGGCCCGAGGCGACGCAGCAGGCGCCGGCGCATCGCCATGCGGTCGGCTTCGAGCAGCCGGGCGAAGAACTCGTAGGGCGGCAGATAGTCCACCTGGCGCAGCATGGCCTCCAGGGCCTGCACGGCCGCGCCATAGGCCGGCGCAACGTCCGCCTTCGCGCGCAGCGCCGCCCAGAGCGAGCCGTGCCGCTTATAGGCCAGCTCGAACAGGTCGTCGTCGTCCAGGTCGAAGAGCGGGCTCTTCAGCACCGTGGCCAAGGCCAGGTCGTCCTCGGGCATCAGCAGGAAATCGCCCAGGCTCATCAGGTCCATCACCGCGAGCTGGTCGCAGAGCTGCATGCGGTCGGCACCGGCCACGGGAACGCCCTTGGCCTTGAGCGCCCGGATCATGGGCGCAACGAAGGGCTGGCGCTTGCGCACCAGGATCAGAATGTCGCCCGGCGCGATGGGCCGCCCGCGCGAGACCAGCGGCTCTTTGTCGTCGAGCCAGTTCCGGATCGTCTGCGCGATCCGCTCGGCCAGGCGGTCGGCGGGCGCGGCCGGCATGGTCCAGTCGCCCAGCGGCTCGAAGGCCGGCGCCGGGTCGGCGTCCTCCGGAGCCTCAAGCGGCCAGATCTCGACCAGCCCCGCGTCGCCGGACCGGGAGGCATGATGCGCCACGGGCGCGCCGGCCCAGGTCAGGCCAGACGCCGCCTGGGGCTGCGCGAAGACCGCGTCCACGGCCTCCAGGATCGGCGCCGTTGACCGGAAGGAGAGGTTCAGCGGCACGCCGTGCCAAGTCTGCCGCGCCGCTTGCGCGCCACGCCGGGCCTTGCGGCCCTGCTCGGCGAACTTGGCCGGATCGGCGCCCTGGAAGCTGTAGATCGACTGCTTCTCGTCGCCCACCGCGAAGATCGTCCGCCGCGCCTCCCGGGCGCCTTCGCCGGCGAAGAACTCGGCGGCAAGCAGGTCGATCACCCGCCATTGCAGGGGGCTGGTGTCCTGGGCCTCGTCGACGAGGATGTGGTCGATGCCGCCGTCGAGCTTGTAGAGCACCCAGGCGGCGGCGTCCGAGCGCGCCAAAAGCTGCACGGTGCGCGCGATCAGGTCGTCGTAGTCGAGGGCCGCCCGCGCCGCCTTCCGCGCCTCGTAGGCCGCCAGGATCTCGGACGCCAGATGCAACGCCGCGCTGCTCGCCCGCGCCACGCCGAGGGCCGCGCGCTCCCGGGCCAGCGCGAAGAACCGCGCCTGCGCGTCGAGCAAGGTCTGGACCACGTCCGGCTCCTGCTCGCGCACCGCCTTGGTGACGAACCGGCTCTCGGCCCTGGGCTCGCCGTCGGCCCTGAGAAAGACGCGGGCGAGCGCCGGCACGGCCTCCTCGTCGCTCGGCGCCGCCAGCGCTTGCCTCAGCGCCGCGGCGTTGACCTGATCGGTCTTCTTGCCGCCCTCCAGGACGTCCGCGGCGCGCTCGAGCGTGGCCCGGTCGAGGACCCCAGCCTGCTCCGCCAGAAGGCCCTCATCGGTCGCGCCGTCGCGCACGCCGAGCAGGCGGCAGAGCGCGGCGCGCTCCTCGTCCACGGCGTCGGCCCTGTCCGCCTTGCGCGCGGCGAGGTCCCGCAGGGCCTCCGGCTTCGAGAGCAAGGCTTCGACGACGCGGCGGAACTGGTCC
>JAKSBI010000569.1 GCA_022361215.1 Hyphomicrobiales bacterium
CAGGATTTGTTGTGCATCCTGAGTCTCAACAGGCCCTAGGGCCTGTCAAGATTCACCTTGTGGATGCTGGTTTTACGAGATTGGCTCAGCTCTAAAGCCTGTCCTGGACCTGATCCGGGAAACGAGGGCGCGGGACATGCGGCGCATAGTCAAACCCGGGAGACACGGAGATGGGCCAATCTCGCAAAATCCCGCAGGGACGGGTCACATTTGACCGCTGGACGTCGTTGCGAAAAGCTAGAAGTGAAAGACACTACGTCGCTTCCCGCGCCTAGCCAGCGGTCAAATGCGACCCGCCAACACCACAAGGTAAGTGTCCACAGGCCCTAGGGGGATTGCGTTCAGCGCATAGCTGGCGTCGCTATAGTCCACGGGCACAACATGTCTCATGCGAGGTCCGATGTCGGAGGACACCGAACGATCCGCCGCAGGCGACGCCCTGTGCACCGCCGTGTTCATGCCGTCCGGTCGTCGTGGCGCCTTTCCGCCCGGAACCAGCGTTCTGGACGCTGCACGCACTCTGGGCGTCGATCTCGATTCCGTCTGTGGCGGGCGCGCCGTCTGCGGGCGCTGCCAGGTCCGGCTGAGTACCGGTGCGTTCGCCAAGCTCGACATCACGTCGCGCGTCGAGAGCCTGACGGCGACGGGTGAGACCGAGCAGCGTTACGCCCGCATCAAGGGCTTGGAGGAAGGGCGGCGGCTCGGCTGCCAGGCCTGCCTGGTCGGCGACGTTGTCATCGACGTGCCCGAGGACAGCCAGATCCACCGGCAGATGGTGCGCAAGAGCGCCGATGAGATCCGCGACCTGGAGATCGATCCGGTGGTCAGGCTCGCCTATGTCGAGCTGCCGAAGCCGAGCATGGAGGATCAGCGGTCCGACCTGGAGCGCCTGCTGGCGGTGCTGGACACGGAATGGGGTCTGCGCAATCTCGTCTGGGATCATGGATTTCTGCAGGCGCTGTCGTCCGCCATGCGCGCCGGCGACAGCTATGGGGGCGATTGGCAGGCGACCGTCGCGGTCCGGGAAGAGCGGGAGCTGATCGCCGTCTGGCCCGGTTTCAAGGAGCGCGCGTTCGGTCTGGCGATCGACGTCGGCACGACGACGGTGGCCGGCCATCTGTGCGCACTCGACACCGGCGAGGTGATGGCGAGCGCGGGCATCATGAACCCGCAGATCCGCTTCGGCGAGGATCTGATGAGCCGTATCTCCTACCTGCAGCAGAACGAGAGGCAGGCGCCGGAGCTGACCAAGGCCATCCAGAAAGCGCTGTCCGACCTTGCCGAGCACGTCGCCAAGGAGGCCGGTATCGAGGTCGCGGACATCGTCGAGATGGCGATCGTCGGCAACCCGACCATGCATCACCTCGTGCTCGGCATCGACCCGACCCAGCTCGGCATGGAGCCGTTCCCGCTCGTCACCGACGCGGGCCTGAGCGTGAAGGTGCGGGATCTGCAGATCGCCATCAATCCGGGCGCCTATGCCTATTTCCTGCCCTGCATCGCCGGCCATGTGGGCGCGGACACCGCGGGCGTGATCCTCTCTCAGGCGCCACACGCCAGCAACGAGATGACCCTGGTCATCGACGTCGGCACCAATGCCGAGATCGTGCTCGGCAGCAGGAACCGGCTGATGGCCTGCTCGAGCCCCACCGGTCCCGCCTTCGAGGGCGCACAGATCTCCTGCGGACAGCGCGCGGCGCCGGGGGCCATCGAACGCGTGCGCGTCGACGCCGAAACGCTCCGGCCACGCTTCAAGGTGATCGGCTCCGATCTCTGGTCCGACGAAGAAGGTTTCATCAAGGACATCGCGCAGACCGGCGTGACCGGCATTTGCGGCTCGGGCATCATCGAGGCGATTGCCGAGCTCTATTTGAGCGGCATCGTCGAGCCCACGGGTCGCATGCGCGCCAAGGGCAAGGACGTGGATGGGCACCCCAACTTCGTCAAGCGCGGCCGGAACTACGACTATGTGCTCTACGAGTCGCCCGACCGTACGATCAGCGTCGTGCCCGCGGACGTGCGCGCGATCCAGCTCGCCAAGTCGGCCTGCTACTCGGGAACCCGTCTGCTGATGGACCGTATGGAGGTCGACTCCGTCGACCGGATCTATCTGGCCGGCGCCTTCGGAAGCTATATCGACGTCAAATACGCCATGGTGCTGGGCATGATCCCCGACTGCCTGCTCGAGAAGGTGTCCTCGGCCGGAAATGCCGCCGGTACCGGCGCCCGCATCGCGCTCCTGAGCCGCGCCGCGCGAGCCGAGATCGAGAAGGTGATCCGGACCGTGGAGAAGGTCGAGACGGCAATCGAGCCGAAGTTCCAGGACTACTTCGTCGCCGCAATGAACATCCCGCACGCGAGCGATCCGTTCCCGAATCTGGGGACGGAGGTGGACCTGCCGGGGGCGGCGTTCGACGAGGCCGCGGAGTGAGATGAGCGACGGGCCGGCCAAGATGTCGCGTGCCGATCTCGTCGCGCTCGTCAGGGAGCGCGGGCGGCCGATCTCGCCGCAGGTGACGCCCTATGTGGTGCAGGTCGAGGAGGGGCGGCGTTATCGCTGGTGCTCCTGTGGCCTGTCGCAGACGCAGCCCTGGTGTGACGGCTCGCATGGGGGTACCGGTTTCGAGCCCATCGCGTTCGAGGCGCCGTTGTCGGCGGAGTTTCACATGTGCGGCTGCAAGCGGTCGGACAACAAGCCGTTTTGTTTCGGCAACTGCCGAGGCCACCATCGCGTGCGTGAATCCTGAGCCGATCCATGTCGCTCGGTTCTCCGAAACTCTATCGGGTGCTGGTCAGCCACAATCTGGTGACGCGGATCGAGGCGATCCCCTATCGCGACGATGTCGACGTTCCCGACTCGCCCTTGGAGGTGTCCAGCCTCCTGGCTCGGAATCACATGAAGAATGGCTGTCTGGACGGCGCGTACTATTTCGAAGACGCGGAGACCGCGCGGCACTTCGCCTATCTCAGCCTCGATTTCATGAAGCGCATGTTCGAGAAGTCGATCGAGTCGCTCGACGCCGCGAAGGTCAGCCAGGAGGGTTGGGCCAATCCCTACTGGCTGAAGAAGGACGGCTGAACGCGCAGTCTGCATGCGATGGCTCGCATCGAGGCCGAGCGACGGGCATGATCTGTGTGGCCATCCCATTCGGCAATTGGCATGGCCGGTTTTTGACCTTGTTCGACTGTTCTATCCGCGCCAGTGATCGGCGATGCGAACTCTCGTGGAAAGCTTGCGGAATGTTGAGGCCGGCGTGTTGGGAGCAAGACAAAATGGAACCGAGCGGACCCTGCCGGGATGCTCTCGGCGGCCGCCGAAATTGGAATTGACCGCACCCGGCCGATGCGTGCATAAGCCAAAGGGTACGGTTCCCCAGGGTGGTGCTAAGCATCGGGGATGAAATGGGAATGCGAATGAGGCCGAGCCAGATCGAGGTGCCTCCAACCGCAGCCGCCCCCGCGACTGTATGCGGAGAGTGTGCCGTTCGATTGCCACTGGTGGTCAGCCGGGAAGGCAACGGCGCATGATGACACGCGAGCCAGGAGACCAGCCGTTACAGGCCGAAGAGTGTTGCGGCCGACCCATGAAACGGACGGGGTGTTCTGTGGAGGGCTGAAGGCTTAATGCTCATTCTACCTTTCGGGAATCGAACCCCCCTTCTTGCGCCACATATTCGAAGGGGACGTATCATGAAAAAGTACCTGCTCGCCCTGACCGGCGTTTCGCTCACGGCAACGCCGGCCCTTGCGCATCATCCGCTCGGCGGGATGCCGATGGAGACGTTTACCCACGGCCTTCTCTCGGGTATCGGTCATCCGCTCTTGGGCTTCGACCATCTGTTTTTCATCATCATCGTCGGTATTGCAGCTCTCTACACAGGACGCGCCCTGCTGGCGCCAGCGGCTTACATTGTCGCCATGCTGCTCGGCTGCCTGCTGATGACCCTGGGCACCGGCCTACCGATGAAGGAGGCCGTGATTGGGTTTTCGCTTCTCGCACTTGGCGGTGTGGTGTTGTCCGGCCGGGCTCTTGGCCTGGCGCCCGCTCTCGCGCTCTTTGCGGTCTTCGGCCTGTTCCATGGTTCGGCCTTCGGGGAGTCCATCGCTGAGCAGGAGGCTGCGGCCGGGACCCCGGTTTTGGTCGGATATCTGATCGGCCTCGGCATTGTGCAATACGTAGTCGCTGTTGCCGCGGGCTGGGTGGCCAAGACGCTCTGGAAGGCGACAGACGCGCGGGCCATCGAGGCGCGACTGGCGGGCGCCGTGGTCGCCGGTATCGGCCTTTACCTGACGCTGGAGAACGTCGAGGGCGCTGTTCTTGGCGTGCTGGGCTGGTCCGCCTGACACACGCTCATCCCGCGGAGCGCGGGTCGATCCCGCACTCCCACATTCGGTTTACGTCCGCCGTCGCCGCCGCTTTGAGCGCGGCGGGCCCCCGCCCTCGATCAAGCTGCGCGTCGTGCCGGTGAGCGGGCCGAGTATCTCGACCGTGGCGTCGAGCGTCGGGCAGGGGCCTTTTTCGTGCCGCTCCAACGCCTCCCGCATGACCGCGATATGCTCGGGCGTGGTGCCGCAGCAGCCGCCGATGATGCGCGCGCCGGCATCGCGCGCGAGCCTGACATAGTCGGCCATCAGCTCGGGCGTGCCATTGTAGCGGATGCCGTCGTCGGTCATCTCGGGGATGCCGCAGTTCGCCTTGGCAACGATGACGTCGTCGGGCCCGATCTGGTCCTGGGCCGAGATCAGTCCGGCGATCAGGTCCGGCGCACCCGTGCCGCAGTTGCCGCCGCAGGCGACCGGGCGCGGCGTGAGAGATTTTGCCAGCCGGATGCAATAGGAGGGCGTCAGTCCCATCATCGTGCGTCCGCTGGTGTCGAAGGACATGGTGTAGACCGCCGGGATCTCATGGGACGCG
>JAKSBI010000870.1 GCA_022361215.1 Hyphomicrobiales bacterium
GACATGTTCGGCCTGTCGCAGCTCTACCAGCTCCGGGGCCGGGTCGGCCGCTCCAAGACCCGCGCCTATGCCTATTTCACCATTCGCGCAGGCGCCAAGCTGACGCCTGCGGCGGAGAAACGGCTCAAGGTGCTGCAGTCCCTTGACACACTCGGCTCCGGCTTCTCGCTCGCCAGCCACGACCTGGACATCAGAGGAGCGGGCAACCTGCTCGGCGAGGAGCAGTCGGGCCACATCAAGGAGGTCGGCTTCGAGCTCTACCAGTCCATGCTGGAGGAGGCGGTCGCGGCCTTGAAGGGCGGCGAGCGCGGCGAGATCGAGGACCAGTGGTCGCCGCGCATCGCCATCGGTACGGCGGTGCTGATTCCGGAGGCCTACGTCCCCGACCTGCAGGTGCGGCTCGGTCTCTACCGTCGGCTCTCGGCCGTGCAGGAGGGCACCGAGATCGAGGCCTTCGCGGCCGAGATGACGGATCGGTTCGGCCCGCTGCCCGAGGAGGTGGCGCATCTCCTGGAGATCGTGCAGATCAAGGCGCTCTGCCGCCGCGCCGGCATCGAGCAGGTGGAGGCCGGACCGAAGGGCGTCGTGGCGGCCTTCCGCAACAACGCCTTCGCCAACCCGGACGGCCTGATCGCCTTCATCACCGAGAATGCCGGCCGGGTCCGGCTGCAGCCAGACCACAGGCTGGTCTTCAAGGCTGACTGGAGCACGCCTGAGCAGCGCCTGAAGGGCGCCCGTGCGCTGGTCCGGCAATTGGCGGAACTTGCAGAGGCCGCGAAACGCGCGGCTTAGGCGTGTTTGCGTTTGGCCGGGCTACGACCCTTCGGCAGGGGCCTCCACCATGTCGTCTGCGGCCCGCTTGAAAGCGTCGGCGAGCAGTTCCGGCGACTGGGCGCCCATGACGATGTAGCGGTTGGCGATCACGAAGGCGGGTACGCCGTTGACGCCCATCCTGTGGGCCAGCGCGATCTCCTTCTCGACCAGCTCGATGTCGGCGTCCGAGTCCAGTAGCTGTTCGACGATCTGGTCGTCCATGCCGATCTCGCACGCCACGTCGAGCAGCACGTCCTTGGCGCCGATGTCCTCGCCCTCGATGAAGAAGGCCGCGAACAGGCGCTCGACCGCCTGGTTCTGATGTCCGGAGTTGGCGGACCAGCGAATGAAGCGGTGGGCGTCCAGCGTGTTCGGCGACTTCTCGATCCGGTCGAAGGCGAAGTCGATGCCTTCCGCCGCACCGACCGCCTCGATGTTGGCGTAGATCTCCCGCGCCTGGTCGCGGCCGAACTTGCGGTCGAGATACGTCTGGCGGTCCATGCCGTCAGGCGGGATGGTAGCGTCGAGCTGAAAGGGCCGCCAGCGAATCTCGAACGGCCGCTGCGGCACCAGCTCCATGGCGCGCTCCAGGCGCCGTTTGCCAATGAAGCACCAGGGACACATGACGTCGGAGATGACGTCGACTTCGAGGGGAGGGGGGATTTCCATGGGGCACCTTCGTTTCGGCGCCATTATGCCGATCCCGTCGCCGACGGCTAGGCCTGCCTGCCTTTGCAACGAGAATGTGAAGTGGCAAAGATCCGGGCCGGATTCCCTGAGCGCAGCTTGCCTAAAGCATGTCTCCCGAAAGTGGATACCGGTTTCGGGACAAAAGACATGCTTCAACAAAGAGCGAGAGCAATGGCGCGACTCAGAATGATCGCGACAGGCTCTAGGCGGCAACCTTGAGGTCGCTGCTCCAGGCCCGGTCGAGCAGGGTCTCGGGCGTGTCGCCCGGTTCGAAGCCGACGATCCTGGGCGCTAGCGTCACGGAGATGGGCTGATGATGGCCCTCGACCGCGAACTCGGTGTGGCTGACCACGCCGTTGATGCGATTGATGGCAATGGACGCCCGGTCGCTGATGGTGTCGGGAAGGATCACGGCGAACTTGGAGCCCGAATACCGCGCCGCGAGATCCTCGCCCCGGATCAGCAGCCCGATGGTCTCGCCGACTTGCCGGATGATCCGGTCGCCGGCGGCGAATCCGAGCATGTCGTTGATCTCGGGCATGTTGCGGATGGACAGCGCGGCGAGGCTGAAGCTCTGGCTGGTGCGCTCCGCATCGGCGATCACGGTGGACAGGTGCTCGAGCAGGAAGCCGCGGCTGTAGAGACCGGTGAGCGCGTCGCTGGTGGCGAAGTGCTTGGCCTGGCCGTAGATGTGTTTCAGCGAATCCCGGAAGCGCACCTCGCGCACCAGCGTGTCGATGCGCACCTCCAGCTCCTGGGCGGAGAAGGGCTTCATGAGGATATCGGTGATGCCGGATTCGTAGATCAGCGCCTCGTCGCCGATGCCGTTCGGCTCGGCCAGCAGCACGATCGGCAGATTGTAGAGCCGAGAGTTGCGCCGGATGTCCTTGACGAAGGGGAGGTAGGAGTCCGCGTCGCTGCCGGCGCTGATCAGCACGGCGTCGAAGGGGCGGCGGCCGAGATAGTCCGTTGCCGTCGCGCTGCTCAGCGCGCCTACGAGCGTGGCCCGCCGGGCCAGCGCCTGCTCGATCGAGCCGAAATCCAGGGCGTCCCCGAGCACCAGGATGGTCGGATTGTCGATATCCCGCGGCGGCGCCGCGATCTCGGGTGCGTCGAGCCCGTACTTGGCCGAGGTGCTCAGGCGCCGCACCAGCTCCTCATGCATGGTGTTCAGCCGCAAGAGCACGCCCAGACGGTGGCAGATCTGGACCGGCTTGACGGGGCCGATCAGGAGGTCGTCGATATGCGTCGCTGCATCGTCGAGTTGGAGGGCGCTGTCGGCGCCGACCAGCATGATCCGCATATGGCTGGAGAGCGTGCTCTGCTTCAGCGTCTTGGCCAGGGCAAGGAAGGCGCGCTGGTCGTCGCGTCCTTGCGCCGATTGCATGTTCAGGATGACGACGTCCGGGCGGCGGCTGCCGGAGACCTCGGCCGCGCCCTCTTCGATGTCGCCGGCGTAGCTCTCATAGCCGTTTGCCCGCAGCAGGTCCGCAAGCTGGCTATCCTGGCCGCTGGACCGGCCCACAATCAGCACGCGCGCTGGGCCTTGCATCGTCACGAATCCTTACTGTTCCGGACCAAGCGGTAGTTTCGGCCGAGGAGCGTAAAGATTTCATAAACTATGGTGCCGCCTGCACGATCAGAGTTGCGCCAGGATCTGATCGCGCATCACCTGTCCGTCCGGCTGTCGCGGGATCTCGTTCACCACCACGAGCTGGTCGGGCAGCTTGTAGCTGGCCACCTTCCGGTCCCCCAGGAACGCCTTCAAGTCGTCGAGAGACGGTGCGACGTCCGGCCGGGGCACCACGGCGGCGGCGATGCGGTCGCCCAGAACGGGACAGTCGATGGACAGGGCGGCCGCATCGAGAAGGTCCGGAAAATCGGCGTAGAGCGCGTCGAGCTCGCTGGCGGCCACGGCCACGCCGCCATGTTGGATCAGACCGGCGTTTGGCTCGCAACGAAAATGTCCCGTGACCGTCTCGTCCACGCTGCACAGGATCTGGGTGTCCAGATAGCCGTGTGCGTCCGGCCTGAGGGCCGTCTGGGCGCGGATGCCCGCGCTGGTGAACGGGCCGTGCGGGGTGGTCGCGCCGCGCACCAAAAGCTCGCCCTTGAGGACGCTCAGCTCCGTCGCAGCGTTCTTCACGCTGCCGCGCACGCGCGTCTCCAGATAGACCGTCGGCTCGTCCTCGCCGCTCGGCGAGATCTGCTTGCCGAGGGGGAGGCGCATGGGATCCTCGGCGTCGTCGCGTTGGCGCACCATCAGCGCCAGCTCCGAGAAGTTGTGAATGTCGTAAAGCGGCACGGGCACGTCCGAGAGCCCGGTTGCCTTCCCGGCCCGATAGGAGACCGGCCAGACGCATCCGATGCGTTTCAGGCCCTGGGCCTGGGCATGAAAGTGCTGATCCTCCGCGAGCGCTGCGATCACCGGTGCGGGGACGGCCGTATAGGTCACCTTCTGCGCGTCAAGCTGGTCGACGAAGATCGCGAAATCGAAAGGCTGGTGCAGCGTCAGCGAGGCGCCTGTGAGCAGCCAAGGCACGAGCTGGCCGCCGATAGCCGTGATCGTTGCAAGTGGATAGGTGTTCAGCAGCGTATCGCGTCCCGACAGTCCCAGTCGGCCGACGAAGACCTTGCCGATATCGATGAGCTCGCCGTGGCTGCGCGGGACCGCGAAGGTGCCCGCCGGCGTCGTGCTCCAGGTCATGACCGCGGGCGTGTTCGCCTTGATCGCTTTCGCCGCGCCCGGCAGGCTGCCGCCGATGAACGAGGGGGCCTCCTCGAGCCAGTGGTCGATGGGCGTCACGCCGTCCGGCAGCCCGCTGCCCAGGCCGAAGACGAACCGCACCGTCACGTGCTGGGCCGCAGCCTCGCGCATGGTCTCGGCGTTGTCGCTGACCAGAGACCGCCCCATGCAGACGACGGCGGCAGGCTCCACCTGCCCGAACGCCGCATGGATCTCCGACAGGCGCCAAAGCAGCGGCAGCGTGCAAGGCACCAGGCCGGCGCGCCAGGCAGCCGCCATGATCAGGGTCGCCTCGCAGATATTGGGAAGCTGGAGCGCCAGGACGTCGCCGGGCTTCAGCCCGTGCGCGGCGAGGTTGCCGGCGATCCGGTCGACGATCTGATTCGCCACCGCGAAGCTCAGATGGCGCGACGGCCCAAGACCCAGCGCCGCCCGGTTGGGCCCGTCGCTCAAAGCCTGCGCATCCGGCGTCTGCGACGCCCAATGGCGCAGGAAGATGTCCGCGGTCACGGGCGGCGGCGCCTCCGGCTCCGTTTCGTGCACACGTTGTGCCATCTCGGTCTGCATCTTGCCCCCGCTCCCCTCAGTCTGTTGCCGTTCACCTCGCCTGGCCGGTTTGCTCTGTCGGGGCGGACCACCACGTGTTCAGGCGGATGCCATAGAGCGATGTGGTCTCGGGGTGACGCAGCCTGGTCCAGCGCGCCACCCATTGCCGCGGCAAGTGGAACAGCGGAATGACGTAGTTGCCGGAGAGCAGAACCCGATCGAGCGACCGAACGGCGGACACGAACGCGGACCGATCCTTGGCCGCCAGCAGCGCGGCGATCATGGCATCCACGGCCGCGCTCTCGATGCCGGGGTAGTTGAAGGTCCCCTCCGTCGCGGCCGCCTTGCTGCTCCACCGGAAACTCTGCTCGTTCCCGGGCGATAGCGAACCCGACCATACGTTCTGAATCATGTCGAAATCGTAGCTCTGACGCCGACGTTGGTATTGCGCAGAATCAACCTGCCGGATTCGCGCCTCGATTCCCACCCGTTTCAGCAATCGGGCATAACTTAACAACAGGCGTTCCTGGGACTTTGTCGCCACCAGGATCTCGAAGGCGAAGGGCTGGCCGGTCCGCGTGTCCATGAGCTTGCCGTCCTTCAGGCCGTAGCCTGCCGCCTGCAGCAGCTTCAGGGCCTTTCGGCGGTTGGCTCGGTTGCGGCCGCTGCCGTCGCTCACGGGCAGCTTGTAGCTGCCGTCCATGATGGCCGGTGCGACCGCGTCGGCGAAGGGCGCCAGCAGGGCGCGCTCGACCGTGTCGGCAGGCCGTCCGTGCGAGGACAGCTCCGAGCGGTCGAAATAGCTTTGCGTGCGGGCATAGAGGCCGTGATAGAGGGTCTTGTTGATCCACTCGAAGTCGAATAGCAGCGTAAGTGCCTGGCGTACCCGCTGATCTGAGAACAGAGTTCGCCGGGTGTTGAACACCAGCGCCGACATGCCGGACGGCAGGCCGATGGGGAACTCGTGCGTCTTGACCCGGCCGTCTCGCACTGCCGGGAACTTGTAGCTCAGCGACCATCGCGTCGGATCGCTCTCGGTCCGCACGTCGTAGAGGCCCTTCTTGAAGGCCTCGAACATGGTGCTGGTGTCGCGATAGTAGTCGTATCGGACCTCGTCGAAGTTATAGCGCCCCTTGTTGATCGGCAGGTCCCGGCCCCAATAGTCGGGGTTGCGGCGGAACACGATGCTGGTACCGGGGTCGACTTTCTCGACGGTATAGGGGCCGCTGCCGATGGGCGGCGCCAGGCTCGTGCGATCGAACGTCTCGCGATCGAAGGCGTGGCGCGGCAGCACCGGCATCAGGCCCATGATCAGAGGCATCTCCCGGTCGCCGTCCGGCCTGAAGGTGAACTTCACCGTGCGCGGCCCGGTCTTCTCGACCTTGGCCACCTTGCCGTAATAGAAGCGGTGGTTGGGCCGGCCCAGGTCGCGCAGCAGGGCGTGACTGAAGATCACGTCGTCGACCGTTACCGGCTTGCCGTCGGAAAAACGCGCTTCGGCCCGCAGCGTGAAGGCGACCGAGCTGCGATCTGCGGGCGTATCGATGGTCTCCGCCAGGAGCCCGTAAAGGGAGAACGGCTCATCGTAGGCGCGCGCCATCAGGCTCTCGAACACATAGCCGCGCAGGCCCCCGGCGGCAACGCCCTTCACGATAAGCGGGTTCAGACTGTCGAAGGTTCCAAGGGCCGACAGCACCAGGCGGCCGCCCTTCGGCGCTTCCGGATTGACGTAGCTCAGATGCTCGAAGTCCGGGGCGTAGCGAGGTGCGCCATGCATGGCGATTCCGTGCGCCGGCTCGGCCACGGCCGTGGTCCAGGGCGCCAGCAGCGCCAGCGACCAAATAAGGCCTTTCAAGGCACGGGTCGCCCCGCTATAGATGGTCGCGTACGGTAGCATCGGTACCCCTTTAGGCGAGGACGCGGGCAAATTCAATTCCCGCTCGGGGACGTTGCGACGAAACGACCGGCGGCGAGGTCGCGAGCCGCCCGGTCGCAGAGGTGTCGTCACTTGATTGCCGTATTTGAATGTATTCAGGCATCACAGTCCTGTGAGTCGCCGACGCAGCGCTGTGGCGGTGATGGAGCTTGCGCTATCCTGGCGCAGGACGAGCTTGGGACGACGGTCGAAAGGTTAGGTCTTGATGGTGTATGACGAGAACAGGTCGGTGATGCGCGGGCCGAGATCGCTCGCCCGCGCGGTCCTCGCGGCTCTGGCCGTGGTGGCGTTCACGTATGGCGCCTCGCCCGCGAGTGCGCAGCAGCCTCAGGGTGCGGCCCCGAAGAAACCTGCGGGTGCGGCTCAGCCGAAGCAGACGCAGAGCTCATGGGTCAAACTGTGCGACAAGGCCAAGGGTCTGGAGAAGAACATCTGCCTGACCCATCACGAGCGGCTCGACGGCAATACCGGCCGGGTGCTGGTCTCGGCGGCCCTGCGCAAGATCGAGGGGCAGGACAGTGAGCAGTTCCTGGTCATGGTGCCGCTCGGCATGGCGATCCCGCCGGGTGTTCAGGTGCGCATCGACAAGGAAAAGCCCATCCCCCTGAAATACACGATCTGCCACTCCGCCGGATGCACGGCCGAGATCCCGGCGACCAAGGAGATCGTGGACAAACTGCGCAAGGGCAACAAGATGGTCGTCGCGGCCATCAACATCGCCGGCAAGGCGATCGGGTTTCCGGTTCCCCTGAACGGCTTTACGAAGGCTTATGAAGGCGCTCCGATCGACAACAAGAAGTATCAGGATGCGCGGCGCCAGCTGATGCAGATGATCCGCAAGCGCCAGGCCGAGCTGGCCAAGAAGGCGCGCGATGCCCAGGAGAAGAAAAAACTGGAAGCGCCTGGGCTGGAGAAGAAACAATAGGCGTCGGACAGGGCGCCGAGCGGGCCGCGCTTCTTCGTGGGAGCGCGGCCTTTTTGTTGCGCGCGCTCGCGGCTGTGCGGCTCACCCCGATCCCCGGACAGACCGGCAAACAAGTATTTCAGTACTATTGCGTCAATGAATCGCGTGCGCTGGCAGTGATGCCAAGACGAACGCAATGTTCGAACCGGAATAGCCGACCGCTAGTGCTCTTGCACGTGTCGCGACTGGTAGACGCCGTCCTCGAGCTCGTCGAACATCTCGGCCACCTGCGGGTGGCGAACGGGCTCATCGGAAAGATCCGGCAGCAGATTCTGCTCCGAGACGTAGGCGACGTATTCCGTCTCGGCGTTCTCGGCAAACAGGTGATAGAACGGCTGCTCCTTCGACGGACGGATCTCGTCGGGGATGGACAGCCACCATTCCTCGGTGTTGGAAAATGTTGGGTCGACGTCGAAAATGACGCCTCGGAACGGGTAGAAGCGATGCCGCACCACCTGTCCGATCTGAAACTTCGCCCTGACTGGGTTGCTCATTTTTGGTCTACCCACCGGTCGCACAGATGCCCCGTAACAGGCTTCGTTATCCCGCGCAGGTCGGTCCGCTGTCAATAGGCCCCGTTGTCCGGGTCGCGTCGAATCGGAGGGCGCGCCCCGCTCCTGCCGAACCTTCGTTAAAGCCCATAAGTCTCTGCAAGGTCGGGGTCTTTCCGGCTCACAAGGCGCGCCAGATCAACGATCACCTTGGCCTGTTTCCAGGTGGCGTCGTCCTGCATCTTGCCGTCGAGCATGACGGCGCCGCTGCCGTCCGGCATGGCGTCCAGGATCTTCTTTGCGAATGCGACCTCGTCCGGATCCGGGCTGAAAATCCGCTTGGCGATGTCGATCTGGCTCGGATGGAGCGACCAGGCGCCGAGGCAGCCTTGCAGGAACGCGTTTCTGAACTGAGCCTCGCAGGCGGCTGCGTCGGCGAAGTCACCGAAGGGGCCGTAGAAGGGCTTCAGCCCGTAAGAGGCACAGGCGTCGACCATGCGCCCGACCGTATAGTGCCAGAGATCCTGTTGTGAGAAGGCGCGGGCGTCGCTGTCGGTGTCGTCGGCGAGGACGCCGTAGGCGGGATGCCCGCCGCCAACGCGCGTCGTCTTCATGCCCCGGGAGGCGGCCAGATCGGCCGGACCGAGGCTCATACCGTGCATGCGCGGGCTGGCGGCGGCGATGGCCTCGACGTTCTTGACCCCCTGGGCCGTCTCCAGAATGGCGTGAACGAGAATCGGCCGCTCGATCCCGTGCTTCGCCTCGAGCTGGGCCAGCAGCTGATCCAGATAGTGAATGTCCCAGGGGCCCTCGACCTTGGGCAGCATGATCACGTCGAGCCTGTCGCCGGCCGCTGAGACAATCTCGACGATGTCGTCGAGCGCCCAGGGGCTGTCGAGGGAATTGATGCGGGTCCAGAGCCCGGTCTCGCCGAAGTCGACGGACCGCGCCATCTCGATGAAGCCGCTGCGCGCGGCCTCCTTGGCGTCTGCCGGAATGGCGTCCTCGAGATTGCCGAGCACCACGTCGACCTGCGTCACGAGCTCCGGCACCTTGGCCCGGATCTTCTCGATATGCGGCGGCACGAAGTGAATCATGCGCTCCAGGCGCACGGGCTGCCCCCGCAGCGGCTCCGGCGCGCCGATGGCAAGCGGGGCGTAGAATGCGGCGGGCGTCCTGAGGGATGCGGTCATGGGTTCGCTTCAGCCTCCTGCGCGGACCTGGTTCAGAGGGCGCGGGCTACCGGCTACGCAAAGCGGCGGTTGGTCCACATATATTGCTCCGGCGCTTCGCGGATCCACTGCTCGAACTGGGCCTGGACGGCCGCGGTAATCCAGCGGATATCGGCGTCCGGATCCTCGGTGCGCGGCACCTTGATCTCCTTGACGCTGATCCGGAAGCGGGACTGGCGGCCCTGGCGCAGCACGCGGCCGACCCAGAAGCGCGCGCCGGTCCGGCGCGCCAGCATGGCCGGAAAGGCCGTCGACTTGGCGTCCTGGCCGAAGAACGGCACGGGCACGCCCTTGCCGTCGTAGAGGTCCGCGAGAAAGGCCAGGGCACAGGTCTCGCTGCGGCCGCCCTGGCGCAGATAGCTGCCGAGCTGACGGGCGGCGTGGTGGCCGGCGCGACCGCCGGGGCCGCGGCCCTTGGCAAAGAGACCGCCCGGATAGAGTTTCTCGCGCATGCTGCGCAGATAGCGGTCCACATAGGGGTTCTTCACCAGCCGGTAGACCGCGGCCGCATTGGCCTCGCAGAGCGCCATCGGCCAGCTGGCCAGCTCCCAGTTACCGGAATGCATGGAGGCCGCCACCACCGGGCCAACCTTTCCCCGGTAGCGCTTCACGAAGTAATCCTCTTCGGTCTGCATGCGCTCGGGCTCGTCGAGCAGCCGGTCGATCTGCATCATCTCGGCCATGACGCGCCCGATATTGTCCCACATCTCACAGGCGATCCGCTCGCGCTCCTCGGCCGTCTTCTCGGGAAACGCGATCTCGAGATTGGCAAGCGCGCGCCGGTGCCGGCGGCCGCCGGGGCCGAGTTTTCTGAGCGTTCGCGCAAGCAGCTCGGCCGCGGTATCGAGCGGGAACAGCCGCACGATGCCGATAATCAGCCGCAGGACGGCATATTCCAGGCGATATCGCAGATCGAGGAGTGGCGACATGTTCAATTCGGGACCCGAACGCCAGACGGCAGGACCAAGGCAACTTGGTGCGCGGTCTGTTGCCAGCCCGATTGCGTTCCGTCAAGTGCAGGAAGGACGCAGGTCGGGGTCCCGGCCTGGAGGCCGGGACCATACGGGCATTCTGGTGAACCTCTTCCGCTCTGCTACTCTTCAGCCGAGTCGGTCGAAGGCCGCGAAAACGCAATGCAATGGGGAGGGAAAAGGGTGACGGAGCTGCCGCTTTCCGGACTGAGGGTGCTTGACTTCTCGACGCTGCTGCCGGGGCCGCTCGCGGGGCTGCTGCTCGCGGAAGCGGGCGCCGATGTGATCAAGATCGAGCGACCCGGCGGAGAGGATGGCCGCAGGATGAAACCGAATTGGGGCGATGTGGCCGCCACCTTCGCGTTTCTCAACGGCGGCAAGAGAAGTGTCGCTATCGATCTCAAGCAGGCCGGCGCCCGCGAGCGGCTGCTGCCGCTGATCGAGAGCGCCGACATTCTGATCGAGCAGTTTCGCCCCGGCGTGATGGCGCGGCTCGGGCTCGGCTACGAGGAGCTGTGCGTCCTCAATCCGAGGCTGATCTACTGCTCGATCACCGGCTATGGCCAGGACGGGCCCCTGGCGGGGCGCGCCGGGCACGATCTGAACTATCAGGGCGAGGCCGGCATTCTGGCGCTGAACACCGGCGCGCCGGAGCGCCCGCAGGTCCCGCCCGTGCTGGCGGCGGACATCGCCGGCGGCAGCTATCCGGCCGTGATGAACATTCTGCTGGCGCTGAGGCAGCGGGAGCATACGGGCCGCGGCCTCCATCTCGATATTGCGATGACCGACAACCTCTTCGCCTTCGCCTTTCGGGCCCTGGCCGGCGGCTGGGCGGGCGGCGACTGGCCGCGATCGGGGACCGGGCTCTTGACGGGCGGCTCGCCGCGCTATCAGCTCTACCCGACCGCGGACGGCGCGCTGCTGGCCGTGGCCGCCCTGGAGGACAGGTTCTGGGACACGTTCTGCGAAGCCATGGAGCTTCCCGACGACCTCAGGCTTGCCGATGCGCCGCCCGATCGAGTGATCGATGCGATTCGCACCCTTGTCTCCTGCGAGCCCGCCGCTCATTGGGCGGACCTGTTCGAACGGGTCGACTGCTGCTGCTCGATTGTCCGCAGCCTGGCCGAGGCGGTGACGTCGCCGCATTTCCAGGCCAGGGGCCTGTTCGACTACAGCCTGCGCCAGGGCGATCTCGAAGGTCTCGGCGCGCTCCCGGTCCCGATCTCGCGCGAGCTGCGCCGGCCGTCGGGGGAGGTGCGGGACGTCGCGCCCCTGGGCGCCCACAACGAGGAGCTGCTCGGGAAAAGCTGAGCGCCCCGATCAGCCGGCGGCCGAGGCTTGCACGGATCTCTGCATCAGCTCGGGAAGATCCGCGGTCGGAGCCAGGCCTTGCCGCATGACGAGGCGCCGAAGCGGCCCGACCGTGTTGAGCAGATGCAGGCCCAGGCCGCGCGCGGCCTGGAGCGGCAGGATTTCGGAGAGCAGGGACCGGTTGAGCAGATCGACTGCAACCGTGCGGGTGGCCACGTCGCCGCGCCGCGAGCGGTCGTAGGCTTCCAGCACCGCTCCCGCGCCCGGGTCCTCCGTCGGCCAGGGCGGCGCCGACATGGCCGGCCAGCGCCGCGGCGTCGCGGAAGCCGAGATTGAGCCCCTGGGCGCCGATGGGAGGAATCACATGACCGGCTTCGCCGACGAGAGCGATTCTCCGGCGCGCGAGGGTGTCCGCCGTCAGACCGGAGAGCGGAAACGCGGCCCGCGGCCCGACTGCGGTGACGGATCCGAGCAGGCCGTGGCTTCTGCGCTCGATCTCTTCGGCGAACGTCGCCTCCGGCAACGCCATCAGGCGCTCGGCCTCGTCCGGCCGCTCGACCCAGACCAGGCTCGACGCGCGGCCGGGAAGCGGCACGGTCGTAAACGGACCGGCGGGCCTGTGGAACTCGTTGGAAACGTTGGCGTGGGGCTCGCTGTGCTCGAAGTTGCAGGCTATGGCGGCTTGGTCGTATCGCCAGGAGCGGGTCCCGATTCGCGCGGCCTGTCGGCAGAGCGACCGGCGGCCGTCCGACCCGACGGCGAGCCGGGCCTGGATTATCCTGCCTTCCCTGAGCTCTATGCGCACCAATTCGGGGGTCGGGCGAACGTCTATGGCGCCGGCGGTATCGATCAGCTCGAGATTCGGCACGCCGTGAGCGCGGTGTCTCAAGTGAGCGACAAGGCAGGAATTCGGCAGATTGTAGCCGAACGGCCCGTCGCCGAGCTCCTCGGACCGGAACTCGATGTCCGGGCCCCGGAAGAGACGTCCCGTATCGTCGACGATTCGAATGGCTTCGAGCGGCGCGGCCGATTCGGCACAATCCTGCCAGACGCCAAGGTTTTCAAGGAGTTGGACCGAGCAGGAGAGCAGGGCCGTGGTCCGCGTGTCGGGCCTTCCGGCGATCGGGCCGAAGGGTGGCCCGGCGCAGATCGCCTGCGCGCCGCTCAGACTCAGCGCCAGGGCGGCGGTCAGGCCGGCCGGTCCGGCGCCGATGACAGCCAGGTCGACGGATGTGGTTTGCGAGGCCATGTGATTGCCTGTTTTGCCGTTCAACGCCTTGATGCGCATCGGTTTGCAGGCTCCCGTTCGACCGGTATGGGAGCCGATTCGCCCAATTGGCCCTGCGATGCGACAGGCCGGATGCACGAAGACTCAGCCTAACAAGAGGAATGAGCCCCTCCAATGCGTCAGGATGACGGAATCCAGGAGGCGACGTCCTCTATGCGGCAGTCACCGTTTGAGGCGCCGGAGCTATGTATTTGCTTTGAGCCGCAGCTCTGGAAAAATTAATCTGAGCAACGATATTCCGCAATCTTAGACAGACCCAAAGTAGAATCGCTTGTAGTTTCATGAGCACAAGGCCCTAGCATATTGTCCGTAGTAGGATCACATCCATGTGTTGCTGTCGGTGGTGACCTGTGGGCCTGCGATCATACTGAATTTGAGGAAAAATATTGCGACTGTGCCAAGCCAGAAGCGTCGCTCCGATGTCTGAAACACTGCCCAGAGACGGAAGCCGTTGCGTAAATGCAACACCGTTTTAGAGATTGCAGTCAGGATTGCGCATTTCAGTTTACGTCTCTTAGTGCATCCGGTAGCCATACCAGCAAGTCATCAGGCTACCCGAGGGACTTTCCTGGAAAGGGGGGCTTGAGTTGGCCGAAGAGCAGGGGGTGTCAAGGCGTTCTGCTCGATGTTCGAAACGCAAAATGTGGAGATGGACATGATTGGGGGACTGAAGAAGACAACGAGTCGCTTCGCCATTGCAGCGGCGGCCGGTCTGTTCGCGGGCGGTCTGGCGCTGACACCGGCTCAAGCGGCCGATCTCGGCGGCGACTGCTGTGCGGACCTTGAGGAGCGTGTCGCCGAGCTCGAGGCCACGACCGTTCGCAAGGGCAACCGCAAGGTTTCCGTGAAGCTGTCCGGCCAGATCAACTACATGTTGATGGTCTGGGACGATGGCGAGGACACCGACGCCTACGTCGTCGACAATGGCGAAAGCTCGTCGCGTTTCCGGTTCACGGGCTCGGCGAAGTTCAAGCCCGGCTGGTCCGCTGGCTTCCTGATGGAAGTCGAGTTCGATGGTGCCAACGGAGGTAGTGTCAGCCAGATCTCCGACGGTGCACCGGAAGAGAACGGGGACCTGAGCCTCGATGGTCGTAAGGTCGCTTGGTACATCAAGAGCGATCGTCTCGGTGAAGTCTGGATGGGCCGTTACTCGCCCGCCACGGACGACATTCAGCTCCTGAACATCGCAGGCGTTCCGTCGACCAGTGCTGGTCAGTTCAACTATGGCGGCTTCTTCCTGCGGGTCCCGCAGGGCACCGGCGGCTGCGCCGGCACGGGCTGCCTGCTCAGCACCTCGCTGGGCGCGCTGACGCCGGCAGACGATACCCGCCGCGGCGAGCTGATCCGCTACAACACGCCGTCTCTGGCCGGTTTCGTGTTCTCGGTGTCCTGGGGCGAGGACGACTTCTTCGACGTGGCGGTCCGCTACAAGAAGGAATGGAACTCGATCCGCATCGTCGGTGGCATCGGCTATCACACCGATACGGACGAGCGTGAGCCTGCCAACCAGATCGTCTGCGCGGACTCCGTGCCGGTGGGAAGCGGCGGTCTTGCAGCTTGCCGGACCGAGAACACCAGCATCGAGCGGTATGCCGGTTCGCTCTCTGCGATGCACACGCCGACGGGCATCTATGGCTACTTCGGCTTCACGCATCAGGAGTTCGACGACAACAGCGCGATCGCCGACAACACGGTTTCCGGCCTGACGGACGGCGACCGGGAGCACTACTACTTCCAGCTCGGCGTC
>JAKSBI010000471.1 GCA_022361215.1 Hyphomicrobiales bacterium
ACGTGAGGCCCGGACAGGCCCAGCCGGGCGCCATTCCGCGGGTTGAACCCCAGGCCCAGGCACCATCGGTACAGCCTGACCGGCTTCCGCCTCAGCCGCCGGTGCAGGCCACCCGACCGCCTGCCGGACAGAGGGTTGCGGTGTCAACGAACAGTGACGCCAATGCGGCCTATCTCGCAGCCTACGGGCATCTTCAGAGACGGGACTATCGTGCCGCCGAGTCCGGTTTCCGCCAGTTCCTCACGACCTTTCCCGACGATGCGAATGCGGCAAACGCTCAGTACTGGCTGGGCGAGACCTATTTCGTCCAGGGTCAATACAGAAAGGCCGCCAATGCCTTCCTGAAGGGGTACCAGAGGAACCGTTCGGGCAGCACGGCGCCGGACAGTCTGCTCAAGCTCGGAATGGCCCTTCACCAGCTCGGCGAGAAAGATGCGTCCTGCGCGACGCTGTCCGAGCTCACCAGTAAATTCCCGGCCGCGCCGCCCACGATCAAGCAGCGCGCCGCCGCCGAGCGGCGGCGGGTGGGCTGCTGACGCACATGTCTGCGCAACCGATCAGCGATGGCGAGCTGGTCGAGCTGTTCGCATGTCTCGAGGGCCGTGACCGTGTGGCGCTGGCGGTGTCCGGTGGTGCGGACAGCTTGGCGCTGATGCATCTGGTCGCGCGCTGGCGCGGGCTGAAGGGCCCGACAGCTCCGAAACCGATCGTCCTCACGGTCGATCACGGCCTCCGCAGGGCCTCCGCGGCTGAAGCGGACTATGTGGCGCAACAGGCGTGCGGCCTGGGCTTCGAGCACAGGCTGCTGCGCTGGGAGGGCGAGAAGCCACGGTCGAACCTACAGGCCGCGGCCCGCGCGGCGCGTTATGACCTCATGGCGGACCATTGCCATGTCGCAGGGATCACGGCGCTCGTGACCGCCCATCATCTGGAAGACCAGGCCGAGACGGTGCTCATGCGGCTGGGGCGGGGCAGCGGCGTCGACGGTCTGTCCGCCATGGCGGAGGCCGGCAGCTGGGCGGGGATCGATCTGTTGCGGCCCCTGCTCGATCTCGGCAAGGTGCGTCTGACCGCGACGCTGAAGGCAGCGGGTGTGGATTGGATCGATGATCCGAGCAACCGGAACGAGCGCTTCGAGCGCGTCCGCGTGCGTCGCGCGCTTGGCCGGCTGGAGGCGCTCGGCATCACGCCGGACCGCCTCGCCCTGACCGCGCGGCGCATGCGCCGTGCCCGCGTAGCGCTCGACGCGGCTGCGAGCGAACTGCTTGAAAGGGCAGTGGAGCTGGGCCCGGCAGGCGATTGCCGGATTGCGCGCGATGCGCTGCTTGGCGCTCCTGACGAGATTGCCCTGCGTGCGCTCGTCCGCATGCTGATCGCCGCCGGCGGCGGAGCGGTCCTGCCGCGACTTGCCAAGGTCGAGCGCCTGCTGACGCTGTTGAAGGACGATGAGGATCGCTCCCGGACGCTCTCGGGCTGTCGCATCGAGGCGATGGGGAGCATGATCGCGATTTTCCGCGAGAGCGGGCGCGATGGTCTGCCGGAGATGCGCCTGACGCCCGGATCTTCCGGGGTTTGGGACAGACGGTTTCTGGTTCGGGCCCCGCGAGCGCTATCGGGCCCGGTCGATGTGCGCGCTCTGACCCGGGAGGGCTACGCGCATGTCAGGGCGCTGTCGGGCACGCCCATCGATCTGCCGTCTCGCGTGGCCGGCACGTTGGCCGCGTTCTGGCGGCAGGACGAGGTGCTGGCTGTGCCAAGTTTGGGATATCACGCAGGCTTGATTGGGGCTGAGGATGCAGAAAGCGTAGTGGCTCGTGACTGCAGCGCAACGTTTGTGAATGCCCGAATCTTGGGCGATAACAGCGATCCCTCGTCTCTGATCCGGTCTTCCTGAGGGCGCGTAACCAAGAGTTGTCAATTGATGGGACAGAATGCGCCGAACTGGCTAGGTTGCGCGCCTTGGCAAACCGTCGGCAGGCACCTATTTTGAAGCTGAACTGCGTGCGCGTTCGAGCGCACTGCGGACGGGGCTGATATGCTTACGCTGGACCCCGTCGCACTTGCGTCTCAGTGAAAGGGACCTTGATGAATTCCAATTTCAGAAACTTCGCGATCTGGGTGATTATCGGGCTGCTTCTGATAGCCCTGTTCAATCTGTTCCAGACGCCGGGTCAGCGGGCCCGTTCGCATGAGATCAGCTTCTCGCAGCTGCTGACGGAAGTCGACAGCGGCAACGTGCGCGACGTGACCATCTCGGGTAAGCAGATCAGCGGTCACTTCTCGGACGGCCGTACCTTCCAGACCTATGCGCCGGATGATCCCGGCCTCGTCGACCGTCTGCACAAGAAGGGTGTGACGATCGCGGCCAAGCCGTCCGAGGACGATGTCCCGTCTCTTCTCGGCGTCTTGGTCTCCTGGTTCCCGATGCTGCTTCTGATCGCGGTATGGATCTTCTTCATGCGTCAGATGCAGTCCGGCGGCGGCCGGGCCATGGGCTTCGGCAAATCGAAGGCCAAGCTTCTGACCGAGCGGCATGGCCGGGTGACGTTCGAGGACGTGGCCGGCGTCGACGAGGCCAAGGAGGATCTGGAGGAGATCGTCGAGTTCCTGAAGGACCCGCAGAAGTTTCAGAAGCTGGGCGGACGCATTCCTCGCGGCGCGTTGCTCGTCGGGCCTCCCGGCACCGGTAAGACGCTGCTGGCCCGCGCCATCGCCGGCGAGGCCAATGTGCCCTTCTTCACGATCTCGGGCTCCGACTTCGTCGAGATGTTCGTGGGTGTCGGCGCGAGCCGCGTGCGCGACATGTTCGAGCAGGCCAAGAAGAACGCGCCCTGCATCATCTTCATCGACGAGATCGACGCCGTCGGTCGTCATCGTGGCGCCGGTCTCGGCGGCGGCAATGACGAGCGCGAGCAGACGCTGAACCAGCTCCTTGTCGAGATGGACGGCTTCGAGGCCAACGAGGGCATCATTCTGATCGCCGCGACCAACCGTCCGGACGTGCTCGATCCGGCGCTCCTGCGGCCGGGTCGTTTCGACCGTCAGGTGGTGGTGCCGCGGCCGGACATCATCGGCCGCGAGAAGATCCTCAAGGTCCATGTGCGCAAGGTGCCGCTGGCGCCGGATGTCGAGCTCAAGCTCATCGCGCGCGGCACGCCCGGTTTCTCCGGCGCGGACTTGGCCAATCTGGTCAACGAGGCAGCGCTGCTGGCGGCGCGGCGGTCCAAGCGGCTGGTCACCCAGCAGGAGTTCGAGGACGCCAAGGACAAGGTGCTGATGGGCGCCGAGCGCCGCTCCATGGTGATGAGCGAAGAGGAGAAGAAGCTCACCGCCTATCATGAAGGCGGCCACGCGCTGATTGCGCTTCACATGGAAGAGTCGGATCCCGTGCACAAGGCGACGATTATCCCGCGCGGGCGGGCGCTCGGCATGGTCATGCGCCTGCCGGAGCGTGACCAGCTCTCCTATACCAGAGGCAAGCTCAAGGCCGATATCGCGGTGGCCATGGGCGGCCGCGTGGCGGAAGAGTTCATCTTCGGCTACGAGAAGGTCACGTCCGGCGCGTCCGCCGACATCAAGATGGCGACGCAGATGGCCCGCGCCATGGTCACCCAGTACGGCATGTCCGATAAGCTCGGCCCGCTTGCCTATGGCGACAACGAGGAGGAGGTTTTCCTCGGCCACTCGGTCACGCGGACACAGAACCTCTCGGACGAGACCCAGAAGACGGTCGACGAGGAGATCCATCGCATTGTGGACGACGGCTACGATACGGCGCGCAGGCTCATCGAGGAGAACATTGATGATCTGCACACGATCGCGAAGGGCCTGCTCGAATACGAAACCCTGACGGGCGACGAGATCAAGGACCTGCTTCAGGGCAAGCCGCCGATCCGGGATGCGGCCGACGATACGGAAGACATGGGGACCGGATCTGCTGTGCCTTCGACCGGCAAGGTCAAGAAGGCTCGGGACAAGGGCGACGAGCCCGATACCGGCGGCATGGAGCCCCAGCCCCAGGCCTGAGCTGGCGATCTGCCAATGAGACACGAAGGGCGGCGCTGCGGCGCCGCCCTTTTTGCTGCCTTGGATCAGCCGCCAGCGTTTGGGCGGCCCGCCTCACCGTGAGGCCTATGCGGGAATGGGCTGCAGGTCATAAAGTGTAGCAATCGGCGATCTTTCGGAAGCAGCATGTCCAACGCGCTTTATCTGCGGCCTCTCGGTCTGCTCTATGGGGCCGCCGCTCAAGAGGCGACCGCTGCCGGTCGGGCAGCGGTCCTGGCGGGCGGCCGAGTGGCCTTTTCGCTGCTCGAGGTTATCGAAGGCAGACCCGGTTCGGCACGCCGCGAGGTCCGTTCGCTGCCCGAGCTGAAGTCCTCTTCGGACGAGGCGATAGCATCGCTCCTCGAACGCCTCACGCAC
>JAKSBI010000071.1 GCA_022361215.1 Hyphomicrobiales bacterium
AGCCGATCCCTTGCAATCTGCGGCGCTTTGCCTCTGTGGGCGCCGACGCCGCTATCGACGAAGCCCGTACTGTTTCAGCTTGCGATAGAGCGTGCTCCGCGAAATCTTGAGCTGCTTGGCGACCAGGGAGAGATTGCCGCCGCCGGCCTCGATGGCCTGCACGATGGCCTCCCGCTCGGCGTCCTCCAGGCTGACGCCTTCCGCGACCGGGACCGGCTCTTGGCGTGGGTCGCCGCCGGGCGCGGACGGCTGTCGGATCTCGTCCGACAGGTCGTCGAGGGCGACCTCCCGGTCCGTCGACATCAAGGTCAGGCTCTCGATCAGGTTGCGCAGCTCGCGGGCGTTGCCTGGCCAGCCGTGCCGCACCAGGGCCTGGCGCGCCGCCTCGTCGATGTGCAGGGGCTCGACGCCGTATTTGGCGGCGAACATGGCGTTGAAGTGATCGATCAGGGGCGCGATATCCGCGGTCCGGTCGCGCAGCGGCGGGATGTCGATCGCAACCGCGCGGATGCGGTAGTAGAGGTCCTGGCGAAAGCGGCCGGCCGCGACCTCCTCCTTGAGGTTGCGGTTGGTCGAGGACACCAGGCGGACGTCGATCGGCCTGGGCTTGCCCTCGCCCAAGCGGTAGACGACGCCCTCTTCCAGTACCCGTAGAAGATAGGGTTGGAGATCGAGCGGCAGTTCCCCGATCTCGTCCAGGCAAAGCGTGCCGCCCTGTGCCAGCTCGAAGCGCCCGCGGCGGCCCTCCCGGGTCGCGCCCGTGTAGGCGCCGGCAACATGCCCGAACAGCTCCGCGCCGATGAGGTCCTTCGAGACGGCGCCGCAGTTGAAGACGATGTACGGCTCGTTGCCGGTTGTCGATCCGGTCGTATGGATGAGCTGGGCGAACAGCTCCTTGCCCACCCCGGTCTCGCCTTCGAGCAGCACCGACGCCCGGCTCCGGGCGACCTGTTTCGCCTTGGTGAGGGCGTTCTGCAGCGCCTCGCTCTGCCCCACGATCACGGGCATGCGCGGCGAGCTGGGCACCGGGATGCTGGCCGCCGGCGGCGTCCGGCGCCTGCGCTTTTGCCTGGAGCCGGCATAAATCAGGATCGCACCGGACAGCTCGTCGCCCACCAGCAGCGGCTTCAGCCAGCTCGGATGCAGGTGCTCGGGCAGCCGATCGAAGATGTCCCGGTCGGTGCGGACGCCGTCGAGATCCGCGAGCCGGCGGCCGATGCTGAGATCCACCGGATCGGCCGTGCCGTCCTGCGCCGGCAGGGGCCCGTCGCTCAGATGAATGACGCGGCCCTGCCGGTCCAGGACCACGACCACGTCGGAGCTGTTGCCGCCCGGCATGGTCGACAGACAGGCCTCCAGCAAGCGCAGACGCTCGGCGCGGGCCCGCTCGCCTAGCGCCAGCTCGATCTGCTCCGCCGCGACCACGGCCATGGCTACGTTGTGGCCCTGGAAGATCTCGATCGGCCCGGAGATGTCGATCAGCCCGACCACGCTGCGGTCGAGCGGGTCCCGGATCGGAGCGCCGGCGCAGGTCCAGGATTTCACGCCCTCGCAGAAATGCTCCGCGGCATGGACGAACACCGGCTTTCCAGTGGACAGCGCCGTGCCGATGCCATTGGTGCCGACGACGCTCTCGTTCCAGCTTCCACCGCGCTCGAGACTGATGTCGTGTCCGGCATCTATGGTGCGCGTGTCGCCTCCGGTCTCGAGGATGGTGCCGTTCCTGTCGGTGAGGATGACCATCGCCGAGGTGCCTTCCAGCAGCCGCGCCGAATGCTCGAAGGTATGGGCTGCGGCCGCCAGCAACTCGCGGTTCTCGCGCCTCAGACGGTGGAACTGGTCCTCGTCGGCCACCAGCGGCGAGCCGCTGCCATGGGCATCGACCCCGGACGCCACGCTGCGCGCCCAAGAGTGCTCGATCATCCGCCGCACGGGAAGCCGCCCGGTCGCCGCGTCGCCGGTCAGGAAGCGTTCCCAGGCCTGCATCGTCTTGGTTTCGTTGTAGGTCTGCCCGCGATCGAAGCCGAGCGACCGCGCTGCGGCTTTTTCGCCGGCATGGCCGGCGCTCTCGGATTTGGCGTGGGGCTTGCTCATTGGAGCTTCCGCTCCGCCGTCGCCCCCCGGTCCGGGGTCTGTACGGCGGGTTTCATCGGTCTGTGGCGGGTTCCGTGGCTCCCGATGGCCCCAATCCCAGGCGCTCGCCGATTACCGCCACCAGGTCGTCCTCCGAGACCTCGCCGGCAATGGTCGCGCCGTCGAGATCCGCCAGCAGCGCCCCCAGCTCGTCGTCGATGCGCGCGAAAAAGCCGTTCGCCTCGGTGGCCAGGACGAAGCGCTGCTGCCGCCGCGGCCCGCGAAGCTCCCCGAGGAAATGCAATTGGCGATTGGTCGCGAGATCGGCCACCACGACCCGGCCATTGGCGCTGACCCTGACATAGGGCTCGACGGGGCCGCTCGCGCTGCCGGCCCGGCCGGTGTGAACGATGAGGCCTTCCGGCTCCGGCGGCGCAGGCCGTTGCGGCCTCCGGCCCAACGGCCCACCGGTCAGATGATCCATCATCCGCCGTATGGTGCCTTGATTTTTCTCGATAACTCGGCGCGCGGCCACATCTTCCCGCCGCGGACCATCCCGCTTGGAGATTATCTCGACCAATGCCTCCTCCCAGACCATGCGAGGCATGCGCCGTTCGTCAGCGTCTTTTGTGCGCTCGATTTTTGATAATGATCAAGACTTTAACGTACTTGAAACCGGTGTTCAGGGCCAGGATTTTCCGCTTTGCGGCCGGATCTGCGCCTGTGCCGGCGCCCCGCCTCCTGCCGGGACGGGGTCAACGCGTTGACTAAAGAATATCCGAAAATATTTTGTCATCTATCTTTAATATATACTTTCATATTGCTGAATCGTCCTCCAGGATTGCTTGGGTGAAACAGGAGGACGCTGTGAATATAAAGCTGACAGGCGATCTCGCGCAAAGCACTCTTTTTTCCGGCAAGACGCAAAGCTTGCGGACCATCATTCAGTCCGGCGACCTGAGCTTTCTGATGGAAGCCCATGACGCCCTTTCGGCGATGATTGCCGAGAGGAGCGGGTTTGCCGGCATCTGGGCATCGGGCCTGTCGATCGCAACCGCCCTCGGGCTGCGGGATGCCAACGAGGCCTCCTGGAGCCAGGTGGTCGACGTCATCGAGCGCATGTCAGATGCGACGACGATCCCGATCCTGGTGGATGGCGACAGCGGCTTCGGCAATTTCAACAACGCCCGGCTGGTCGCGCGCAAGCTCTGCGAGCGCGGCGCGGCGGGCTTATGTCTGGAAGACAAGCAGTTCCCGAAGATGAACTCCTTTGTCGGCGACCGGCACCCGCTCGCCGACATCGAGGAGTTCTGCGGGCGGCTCGCCGCAGCCAAGCACGGCGCCGCCGACCCGGACTTCGTGATCGTGGCGCGCATCGAAGCCCTGATCGCGGGCTATGGGCAGGACGAGGCCAGGACGCGTGCCATGGCCTATGCCGAGGCCGGAGCGGACGCGATCCTGATTCATTCGCGGCGCCCGACGGCCGAGGAGATCCTGAGCTTCGCGAAGGCGTGGGACGGCCGCTGCCCCATCGTCATCGTGCCCACGAAATACTACAGCACCCCCGTCTCGGCCTACCGCGAGGCAGGCATCTCCACCGTGATCTGGGCCAATCACAACATGCGGGCTGCCGCGGCCGCCATGTTCGCGCTGTGCGAGCGCGTCCAGAGAGACGAAAGCGTGGCAGGCGTCGAGCAGGAGATCGCACCGCTGGACAGCATCTTCGACCTGCTGAACTACGCGGAGCTGAGCGAAGCCGAGCGGCGTTACCTGCCGGCGCGCTCGGAGTAGGCGATCCACGCGTCCACGAGACACGAGAGCGAGTAAGAGCCATGAGACACCCCTCCAGACCAGTGCGTCACGCCGTCATTCTCGCTGCCGGCCTCGGCAGCCGCCTCCGGCCCCTCACCAGGGCGCGTCCGAAACCGTTGGTCGAGGTCCATGGCGTTCCGATCCTTCACAATACCCTGGCCTGCCTCGCCCGGGCCGGCGTCCGGCGTGCGACGATCGTGGTCGGCTATCGCAAGGAGCTGATCGTGCAGTCCTGCGGCCGCTCGTTTGCCGGGGTCCGGATCACCTATTGCGAGTCCTCCGTCTTCGACCGCACCGGCAGCGCCTACTCCCTCTGGCTCGCGCGCGATGCCCTCTGCGAGGACAGCCTGCTGATCGAGGGCGACGTCATGTTCGAGAGCCGGGTCGTCGACCGGCTGCTGCACGCGGCGCCCGGCGACGTCGCGGCCGTAGCGCCCTTCACGCCGCCCATGACGGGGTCGGCGGTGCGGCTGACGCCCGCCGCACAGGTTGCCAGCGTCCATCTGAGCCAGACCGCCGACAACCCGCGCGAAGCACGGCTCTTCAAGTTGGTCAACCTGACCCGCTTCAGCGGGCGGACCCTGAGGGAGCGCATCGTGCCGGCCCTTGGCGAGCTCGTGACCTTGCGCTCGCGAACGGCCTATGTCGAGCAGCTCCTGGAGCAGCTGATCGACCGAGGCGAGCTCGAGCTCGCCACCACCCAGTGCGGGGACCTCAAGTGGTTCGAGATCGACAGCCCGGACGACCTCCGTATTGCCGAGCGCATCTTCGCCTCCGAGCCGGCGCGGCTCAGGCCGGTGCATGCGCACGCGGTACCGTAACGTCGCAGGC
>JAKSBI010000622.1 GCA_022361215.1 Hyphomicrobiales bacterium
GCAGATCCAGTACTTGGCGCAGGCGACCGCGATGCGCGCGAACATGCGCTCGCCCTCGTCCCGCTCGCCGCGGTCGAAGGCGCCGGCGATCCGCATCAGGAGGGTCGTGGCCGCCTCGGTCTCCAGGGCCATGTCCGCCAGTACGCGCTGCATGGCGGGATGATCGATCAGCTTCTTCTGGAAGGCCGTGCGATGGGCCGCGTGATGCAGCGCATGGGCCACGGCGTTGCGCATGATGGCGGCGGAAGAAAGCGCGCAGTCGAGGCGGGTGTGATGCACCATCTCGATAATGGTGCGCACGCCCCTGCCCTCCTCGCCCAGCATGCGCGCCCAGGTGCCCGCATACTCGATCTCGGAGGAGGCGTTGGCGCGGTTGCCGAGCTTGTCCTTCAGGCGCTGGATGAAGAACGGGTTGCGCGTGCCGTCGGGCTTCCAGCGCGGCACGAAGAAGCAGGAGAAGCCGGCCTCGGTGTAGGCAAGCGTCAGGAAGGCGTCGCACATGGGCGCCGAGCAGAACCACTTATGGCCGGTCAGCTCGTACTCCGCGCCAGGGCCACCGGCGTCGAGCGGCTCGGCCCGCGTGGTGTTGGCGCGCACGTCCGAGCCGCCCTGCTTCTCGGTCATGGCCATGCCGATGGTGACGCCCGTCTTCTCCGCCGCCGGCCGAAAGCGCCGGTCGTAGTCCGACGACAGCACGCGCGGCACCCACTCCTCGGCGATCTCGGGCTGCTGCCGCATGGCCGGGACGGAGGCGAAGGTCATGAAAGCCGGGCAGCAGACGCCGATCTCCGCGTGGTTGTAGAGGTAGGACAAGGCCGCGCGAACCACATGCGCGCCCGGCTGCGGATGGTTGAACGGGAAAGCGTGGGCCTCGGAGGCGATGGCATGGCCGAGCAGCTCGTGATAGGCGGGGTGGAACTCGACCATGTCGACGCGATTGCCGAAGCGGTCGTGGGTCTGAAGCTCGGGCGTGTGCTTGTTGGCGAGGCGCGCAAGCTCCTGGAACCGGGCGCTCGCCACCTCGCCGCCGAGCTTGATCAGGCGGTCCTCGGCCCAGTCTCCGCCTTCCCGCGCCACGCCTTCGCGCAGCGGCCGGTCCTCCCGATAGGCGTTGTAGTCCTCGAGCGGCGGGACCTGGTTGAACACCTCGTGCGTTGCTCGATACGCCGCCATCACGACCTCCTGCCTGCCGGCCCCTCGGCGTCGCCGTCCCACTGCGTCTCCGGGCGCCCTTCGATGCGCATCATGGTCTGCTGCATCTTGGCACAGAGCGTCCGGCGTCCGCCATCATCGCCGGCCCTCCCTCGGTCCGGCGTCCAGCTCGCGCAGCCGCGACCGGCAGCCCCTGGCGACCTGCTCCAGGTCCGCCAGGGTGGTCTCCAGATCGCGCTGCTTCTGCAGCAGCTCCGCGCGCCGCCGCTCGATCCGGTCCAGGAGATGGCGGAGCTGGCCCGCCTCGCCGGGCGCGGCGTCGTACATGTCGATCATCTCGGCGATGTCGGCGAGCGAGAAGCCGAGGCGCTTGCCTCTCAGGATCAGCTTCAGCCGCGTGCGCTGGCGCGGCGGGTAGAGGCGCTGCTGCCCGCGGCGAACGGGGCTCAGCATGCCCTCGGCCTCGTAGAAGCGCAGCGTGCGCGCAGAGACGTCGAACTCCCGCGTCAGCTCGGAGATGGCGTACATGCGCTCGGGCATGGGCTCGCCTGCACCGTGGCCGGTTTCGCTCATGGCACCAGTCTGATTGACGTTTACGTAAACGTCAAGATGGAGAGCTAGGGTGGATGCGGCCAATTGCCTGGCTTGGCGACGGCCACAGCCGCCGTCGATTACAGTAGGATGCGGCCCATGAGCCACGAGCCCTTCCACGGCGTCTTCCCCTATCTGGTCTCGCCCATCCATGAGTCCGGCGCGGTCAAGCGGGACGTGCTGGCCCGGTTGTGCCGGGACCTGATCGAGGCCGGCGTGCACGGATTGACGCCGCTCGGGTCGACCGGCGAGTTCGCCTACCTGACCTGGGAGCAGAAACGGGATGTGGTCGAGACGGTCGTCGAGGCGGCGGGCGGGCGCGTGCCGGTGATCGCCGGGGTCGCGGCAACGACCATCGCGGAGGCGGAGCGCCAGGCAGGCACGTTCGAGCAGATGGGCTGCGACGGCATCCTGGCGATCATGGAAGCCTATTTCCCGGTCGGAGACGACGGCACGTTCGACTACTTCAAGGCGATCGCGGACGCCGTCTCGCTGCCGGTGGTGCTCTACACCAACCCGAACTTCCAACGCAGCGACCTCACCCTGCCCGTGATCGCGCGGCTCGCCGCCATCGAGAACGTCCGCTACCTCAAGGACGCCTCCAGCAACACCGGCCGCCTGCTCTCGATCATCGACCGGGTCGGCGACCGGCTGCAGGTGTTCTCGGCCTCCGCGCACATCCCGGCCTGCGTCATGCTGATCGGCGGCGTCGGCTGGATGGCCGGTCCCGCCTGCCTCGCCCCGGCCAGGAGCGTCGCGCTCTACGAGCTGTGCCGGCAGGGCGAATGGGACCGGGCCATGACGGCGCAGAGGGAGCTATGGGCGCTCAATCAGGCCTTTGCGGCGTACAACCTCGCGGCCTGCGTCAAGGGCGGGCTGGAGCTGCTGGGCTACGATGTGGGCGGACCGCTGCCGCCGCAGGCGCCGCTCCCCGACCATGGCCGGGAGGCTCTGCGCGACACGCTTCGGCGCCTCGGGGCGCTGGAGGAGATGGCCGCGGATTAGGACCTGCGCGCCGCTATCGCCCAATCCTCAGAACAGCCAGAGGGCCGCGAGGCCCAGAAACGCAAAGAACCCAATGACATCGGTCACGGTGGTGACGAAGACGCTGGAGGCGATGGCGGGATCGATGTCCAGGGCGTCGAGGCCGAGCGGAATGAGAATGCCCGCCAGGCCCGCCACCAGCATGTTGATGACCATGGCCGCGGCGATGACGAAACCGAGCTGGTCGCTGCCGAACCAGACATAGGCCACGGCCCCCATGATGGCCGCGAACAACAGGCCGTTGAGCAGCCCCACCAGCATCTCGCGGGTGATGATACGGCCTGCATTGGCGGCGCCCAGGTCGCGGGTCGCCAGCGCCCGCACCGCCACGGTCATGGTCTGCGTGCCCGCATTGCCGCCCATGGAGGCGACGATCGGCATCAGGATGGCGAGCGCCACCTTCTGCTCGATGGTGGCGTCGAACAGGCCGATGACGATGGACGCCAGGATCGCCGTGCCGAGATTGACCAGGAGCCAGACGAAGCGGTTGCGGGTGGTGCGCAGCACCGTGTCGGTGATGGACTCGTGGCCGACGCCGCCGAGCCGGTGGATGTCCTCCTCGGCCTCCTCCTGGATCACCTCGACGATGTCGTCGACCGTGATCACGCCGATCATGCGCTGGTTCTCGTCCACCACCGGCGCCGAGATCAGGTCGTAGCGCTCGAACTCACGCGCCACCTCCTCCTGGTCCACGTCGACGGAGATCACGTTGACGTCCTCGTCGGTGATCGCCTCGATCAGGATGGGTCGCTTGGTGCGGAGCAGGATGTCGAGCGGCACCGTGCCGATGACGTGATGGGCCGGATCGACCACGAACAGCTCGGAGAAGCTGTTGGGGAGGTCGTCCTCTTCGCGCATGTAGTCGATGGTCTGGCCGACGGACCAGAAGGGCGGCACGGCGATGAACTCGGTCTGCATCAGCCGGCCGGCGGAGTCTTCCGGGTAGTCCAGGCTGCGCTCGAGGGCGACCCGCTCGATCTCGGGCAGCTTGGCCAGAATGTCCGACTGCTCGCTCTCGTCGAGGTCTTCGAGCAGATAGACGGCGTCGTCGGATTCAAGCTCCCGCACCGCCTCGGCCACCTGCTCGTTCGGCAGGGCCTCGATGACCTGGTCGCGGACCGCCTCCTCGAGCTCGCTCAGCGTGCCGGCGCTGAACTCGGGCCCCAGCACCTCGATCAGCGCGGCGCGCTCCTCCTGGCGCAGATGCTCCAGCAGGTCGGCGAGGTCGGCCTCGCGCAGATCGGCAGCGAGCGCGCGCAACCGCCTGGAATCGCTCTGGTCGAGCGCCGTCTCGACGGCATAGACGAAGTCGGGCAGAAGGGCGCCTTCCTCGTCCCGCACCTGCAGCTCTTCACGCACCTCCTGCATGGATTAAACTGCCGCCTCGCGCTGGGCCGCCCTGCGCCTCGGCAGGACAGGATGAGAGATCTCGCCGGTCCGGGGTCCCGCTGCCCCGCCCGGCCGTATTAACTCTTGTTTCTTTCGAAGCGCCAGCCAAAAATGGGAGCGTTGCTTGCACACGAATTCGGGCGCTGGGGGAGCGCGATGCGGTTAGCGGTAGCGGGGGGACTCGCTTGCGCAATCAGTCTGGTCTGCGTGCCTGATGTCGCGGCGAACGAATGCCCCGGCAATCCGGATGCGCTCGGCGTCTCGCGCGTCCTCGAGGTGGATACCTCGGGCGGCCCGCGTCTCGGCCGGCTGCAATACGGCCAGACACTCGACCTGGAGCCGAAGGAGGTCGTGCTGACCTTCGACGACGGCCCGCATCCGAGATACACCAGACGGATCCTGAAAGCTCTCGACAGGGAATGCGTCAAGGCCACCTTCTTCCCCGTCGGCGTCTGGGCCCGGCAGATCCCTCACGTGCTGCGCCTGGTCGCCGAGCGCGGCCACACGGTCGGGACCCACACATGGTCGCACCCTCTCCATCTCGGGCGGCTCTCCTTCGCCTCGGCGCAACAGCAGATCGAGAAAGGCATCGCAGCCATCGAGACGGCGCTCGGCCGGCCGCCGGCGCCGTTCTTCCGCTTTCCCGGCCTGAACCACACGCGCAAGCTGAAGGACTATCTGGGCACCCGCGACACGGCCGTGTTCTCCTGCGACATTGCCACCGACGACTGGCGCGGCATCGGGCCCCGCACCATCCTGCGCCGGACGCTTGCCCGGCTGCGCCGCAAAGGCCGCGGCATCGTGCTGTTCCACGACACCAAGTCCTCGACCGCCAAGGCGCTGCCCAAGCTGCTCCGGGCGCTCAAGCAGGGCGGCTACAGGATCGTGCACATCGTGCCGCGCGAGGCGCCTGCTCCCGTGCCCTCTGCCGTCATAGTCGCCCAGACCGACAGCGACGATCGGGAGCAGACGCAAGCGCGCTAGGGCCTCCCCCTATTGTGGGAAGGTCCGCTCGACAAGGGAGAGCACGCGGTCGAACGCTTGCTGCGCGCCTTCGACGACCTGCCGGTCCTCGTCCTCGTCGAATGCCGCTGCGTCGAGCGCGGCGGTGAAGCGCCGCCAGTGCAGGCCGCGCCCATCTTCGTTTCCAGCCAGATGCCGTGCTCCAAAGCTCTCTGACAGACCGAGCTTCCTGGCTTCCTTGAGGAGGAAGGCCGCGCCGAGGTTCGAGCCTTCGGCAACATAGAGCCAGCCGAAGGCGGTCGGCACGTGGATGGGCTCGTCCGGCGCCGACGGCAGGCTCGGCGCCTGCCCGCCGATGTCGACGATGTCCTGACGGATGAGATCGAGACGACGCCTCGACCCGATGTCCGAAATGACGGAAGCGACGTTTCCGTCGTCGTAGAGATCGTCGATCGCCAGATGGAAATCGAACTGGATCTTCAGGAACATCCCATAGCGCTCGCGCGAGCCGAAGGGATCGGCGCTCATGATCCGCTTGTCGAGGATTTCATGGGTCGGATGAGTCGCCGCTCGCAAGCGCTGCGAGCGGCTCGGCGCACCATCTTCGGCACCCTCCTGTGGAAGGGTCTGAATGTTCACTTCACTGCCTCACTGATTTTCTGATTGATAGATTGCCGTTTGTCCGGCGGTGGCGAGATGCGGTTTGAAACAGGCCCACATGAGCCGAAGATTTCCGACACTGCGGAAAAACTGTCAAGCGCCGCTCGTCTCGGGAAGGAGATGCCTGTTCTTCGGCACCCGGCGGCTGAGTACGGACCCTCCCATTCATGCTTATTCCTCCCGGAAGGCCCGGTTGAACTGGTCGGTGAGCGGCTTCACGAGATAGGAGAGCGCGGTGCGCTCGCCCGTCTGAATCAGCGCCTCGGACGGCATGCCCGGGACGAGCGTCAACCCGTCGAGGCGGCCCAGCTCCTCGGGAGCAACGGAGATCCGCACGAGATACCAGGACATCGCGGTGCGCTCGTCGTATGTCAGGTCGGCGGCGATGCGGCTGACATGGCCGTTCAGCTCGGGCGTGGTGCGCTGGTTGAAGGCCGACATGCGCAGGACCGCCTCCTGGCCGAGCATGACCTGATCGATGTCCTGGGGGGAGATCTGCACTTCGAGCGCCAGCTTGTCGCCGCCGGGCACGATCTCCATGATGACGTCGGCCGGCGAGATGACGCCGCCGACCGTATGCACCGCGAGCTGGTGCACCGTGCCCTGCTGCGGCGCCAGGATGTCGATCCGCTTCAACTGGTCCTCGGCCGCGACCTTGCGCTCGATAAACTCGCCGATCTGCGCCTGAATCTCGCGCAGCTCGCGACCGACCTCGGTCTTCAGATCCTGGTCGACGGCGAGAATCTGCAGCCTGGTCTCCGAGATGCGGCCGGCGGCCCGCGCCTGAAAGGCGATCTTCTCGCCGCGCTCGCCGTCGAAGGTCGCGGCCTGCGCTTCGAGGGAGTTCAGGCGCTGGGTGTTGACGATGCCCTTCTCGAGCAACGGACGCAGCGACGCGATCTCCCTTTCCAGAACGGCGAGCCCGCGCGCATAGGCAAGCTCCTGGGCCTTGAGCCCCGCGATCTCGTGCTGGTATTGGACGATCCGTTCCCGAAGCTGCGCCTTCTGTCCTTCGCGGGCCGCCTTGCGGAACTCGAAAAGGCGCCGCTCGTTGTGCAGGGCCGCATCGACATCGGGATTGCCGACGCGGGCAAGCAGCCATGCCGGAAACGCGATCTCCGGCTTGTCGTCGCGCTCGGCTTCCAGGCGCGCCAGGTTCGCCGTCATCTCGTCGAGCCGCTTGGTGACGATGGCGAGCTGCGCGCGTGTCTGCGTCGCGTCCAGGCGCATGAGCACGTCGCC
>JAKSBI010000418.1 GCA_022361215.1 Hyphomicrobiales bacterium
CAACCACAAGAACAAAGCATGGCAGGACCTCAAAGGAGCGAGCAATGACGACCCATCCCTATCCTCGAAACTGCTGGTATGCGGTGGGCCTTTCCGAGGAGTTCCCGCCCGAGACGCTGACGGGCCATGTGATCTGCGGCCGGCCGGTCGTCATGTGGCGCACAAAGCACGGCGACGTGGTCGCCTTCGACGACCGCTGCGCCCACAAGCGCTTCCCGCTCTCGAAGGGCCGCTTGATGGAGGATGGGACACTGGAGTGCGCCTATCATGGCATGCGCTACGACATGACCGGGAGCTGCGTCATGATCCCGTCTCATCCGACGGGCCCGATCTCGCCGGCGGCCAAGGTGCAGCCTTTCCCGGTCATCGAGCAGGACGGCCTGGTCTGGATCTGGCCGGGCGATCCGGACACCTCGGATCAGCGCAAGCCCCCGCGCACGCCGGAGGTTGGTGACGAGGCATGGGAGACCCTGCGCCTCGGCCCCATGGAGGTTCCGGCCAACTACATGCTGCTGATCGAGAACCTGCTGGACATCACCCATTTCTATCCCCTGCACGACGGCAATATCGGCGACATCGCCAACAGCCGCATCCCCATCGACCTGGAGGAGGGGGAGGTCGACGGCAACACGTTCGTCATGACCGTCCGCGAGGTGCAGGACTACAAGCAGCCGCCCTATCTGGCCGACTGGTTCGGATACGACGTGGTGGATCGGGCCCACACCCACTGCATGCAGAGCCCGGGGCTGACCCGGGTGGTCATGCGCGTGGCGCCGCCCGGCAAGCTCGGCGGGGATCAGGACAAGGGCTATGTGCTGCTGCACACCCATACGCCCGTCGACGACAGGAACCACGTCTGGCGCGTTCTGGTGAACTGCAAGGCGGACCTGATGTCCGCCGCCGATCCGAGCGTCTCCACCGCCAAGCGCGTGGCCGAGATGTTCCCGGCCGTGGCGGAGGAGGATCGCTGGGCGCTCGAGCAGCAGCAGAAGATGTTCGACTACCCGGACGACGACTATTCGGAGGTGTTCCTGAAGCCGGACAAGGGCCTGCGCCGCGCGCGCCAGATCGTTTACGAAATGGTGCGCGAGGAGCAACGGCAGGGCCAGTCCGCGCAGGCAGCGGAATAGCCGCTGCGATATCAGGTCCCCGGCGGGATAATCACGCCGGGGTTCAGCATCCAGCTCGGGTCGACCGTGCGCTTGGCCGCGCGCAGCATGTTGCGGAACAAATCGTCGGTCTGGGCGTTCAGCCAAGGCATGTGGTCGCGCCCCACCGAGGTGTGATGGGTGGTGCTGCCGCCCAGCCGGATCATCTCGTCGATGGCCGCTTTCTTGACATGCTTCCACTGGTCGATCAGCGCGCCGTGGTTGCCGAGGCAGTACCAGCTCCAATAGGGCGCACAGCCGTCCGGATAGACATAGACGAAACGGCAGCTCAGCGATCCCTCGCGCCCGGTCGCCTCCTTCATGGCGCGGCCCGTGATGTCGGTGACCCGCTCGTACATCTCCGGGAACCGGTCCCAGGTCACCGACGTCTCCATGGTGCCGTAGATGATCTCGCGCGGCGTCGTGATCTCGCGGTAGTAGCTGGTCTCCATGAAGATGTCGCGCCAGCGACCCTGCTCCTCCTGGCGATGGCTCTCGGGGTTGTCCATGACCGCGCGGTCGAACTGACCGCCATGGTCGGCGCAGATCTCGAGCGCCCGGTCCATCCAGGCGTCGACCGGGTGGTCGGCCGACTCGAAGGCCAGGAACAGGATGTCCTTGTTCTTGTCGGAGACGAAGTTCACCCGCGCCTCCTCAGCATCGATGATGCGCAGATTGGAGGGGTAGAGCCCGGCCTGGGCGATGCCGCGCACGGCCTCGGCGCCGGTGAGGAAATCGTCGAAAAAGACGGCGATGGACTTGCGGAACTTCGAGCGCCCCTGCACCTGAACCCAGGCCTCGGTGATGATCCCGAGGGATCCTTCCGCGCCCATGAACAGCCGGTCCGGATCGGGGCCGGCGCCGTCGCCCGGCATGCGCCGCGTCGCCACCGTTCCGCTCGGCGTCACCACGCGCATGCTCTCGACGAACTCGTCGATATGGGTGTACTGGGTCGCGAAATGCCCCCCCGAGCGCGTCGAGATCCAGCCGCCCAGCGTCGAGTGCTGGAACGATTGCGGGAAGTGGCGCAAGCTGACGCCATGCGGCTTCAGCTGGGCTTCGAGATCGGGGCCGAGCGCGCCGGCCTGGATGCGGGCGCAGCGTGAGGTGTCGTCGACCTCCAGCACCTTGTTGAGCTGGGTCGTGTCGACCGTGATCACGGCCTCGTAGCCGTCGCCGACCCTGGGCTCGACGCCACCATTGACGCTGGTGCCGCCGCCGAACGGAATCACCGCCGCCTTGGCGCCGACGGCCCAGTCCATCACGTCGATGATGTCCTGCTCGTTCCGCACATAAGCCACCACGTCCGGCGGGTTCTCGTACTCGCCGTTGAAGATCTTGACGTAGTCGATGGGCGATCGACCCCGCGCGTGGCGCACGCGCTCCTCGTGGGTGTTGGTGCAGAAGTCCTTGAACCTCTCGGGGATATCGATGCGCGGCTTTCTGAGCGCGATGCTCTCCAGCGCGGGCACCGCGATGGTATTGAACTCGCTGACGCCGAAGAACTTCGAAAAATAGCTCTCCATATTGTCGATCAGGAACTGCGGCGTATCGGGCTCGTCCTCGTAGCCCCATCCCCAGTGTTTGATCCGTCGTGGCTGCATCATTCTCTCCCAAATGGTCCCGGCTTATCGTTTCGTCTGTGCGCAAGCGGTCAGTCGTCCAAAGGCATCAGCTCGCGAAACTGGTCGAGCGCCTGCGGGTTGGCGATCGAGCCCTCGTTCTTCACGGCACGACCGTTGATAAGGTCGCCAACCGCCATCTCCACCTTCTTGCCGTTGATCGTGTAGGGGATCTCGTCCACCTGCAGGATCTTCGACGGCACATGGCGGGGCGTGGCATAGCTGCGGACGCTCTCCCTGATCGTCTCCGCCAGCGCGTCGTCGAGCTCCCGGCCGTCACGCAGCTGCACGAACAGAACCACCCGCACGTCGCTGTGCCAGTCCTGGCCGACGACGAGCGAGTCGACCACCTCGTCGAGCTGCTCGACCGGGCGATAGATCTCCGAAGTACCGATGCGCACGCCGCCCGGATTGAGCGTCGCGTCCGAGCGGCCGTAGATGATCATGCCGTCATGCTCGGTCAGCTCGGCATAGTCGCCATGCCACCAGACGTTCGGATACTTCGAGAAATAGGTGCGGTGATATCGCTCGTCGCCGGGATCGTTCCAGAAGCCCAGGGGGCGGGACGGGAACGGCGCCGTGCACACCAGCTCTCCCTTCTGGCCGCGCACCGGCTGCGCTTGGCTGTCGAAGACCTCCGCCTTCATGCCGAGCGTGCGCGCTTGCAACTCGCCGCGCCAGACGGGGCCAATCGGGTTTGCGTTGGCGAGCGTCGCCACCATCTCGGTGCCGCCCGAGATCGAGGCGAGACGCACGTCGTCCTTGATGGCGTCATAGACGTAGTCGAAGACGTCGGGCGCCAGCGGCGAGCCCGTCGACAGGACCGTCCTCAGGGCCAACAGATCGTGACTGGCCTTGGGCCGCAATCCGGCCTTGCGGACCTGCTCCAGGTATTTCGGCGCCGTTCCGAAGTGGGTGATGCCCTCCTCGTCGGCCACGTCGAACATGCTATCGGGCTTGGGATGGAACGGGGAGCCGTCATACATCAGCACCGTGCCGCCTGGGCCGAGCGCCGTGACGAGCGTGTACCACATGTTCCAGCCCGTCGTGGTGAAGTAGTAGAAGACGTCTCCGGACTTGAGGTCGAACTGGAGCCACTGCTCCTCGAACAGCTTGATCAGTGCGCGTCCACCGGCATGCAGGATGCATTTCGGCAGGCCCGTGGTGCCGGAGGTGTAGAGGATGAAGGCCGGCTGATCGAAGGCGAAGCGCTCGAAGCGGATCGGCTCGGGGCGATGCTCCCGGATGAGATCGTCGAGCCATGTCACCTCCGGCGGGCCGGCGAATTGGGAAGCCTCGTCCGCATAGGGGATCAGGACCACATGCTCCAGCCCTTCGAGCGCCCCACAGATCTCGCCGAGCCGCGCCGAGACGCTGTGGTGTCGGCCGTTGTAAAAGTAGCCGTCGACGGCAATCAGCACCTTCGGACCGATCTGCCCCAGGCGATCGACGACACCCCGGGTTCCGAAGTCCGGCGAGCAGGAGGACCAGATGGCGCCGAGCGCGTTCGCCGCCAGCATGAACGCCAACGCCTCCGGCATATTCGGAACCACGGCGCCCACCCGGTCGCCAACGCCGACCCCGAGGCCGCGCAACGCCGGAATCAGTCGAGAGACGAGATCGTAGAGCTCTCCATGCGAGAGCACCCGGCGAGCGCCGTCCTCTCGCCGGAACACGATCGCGGGCGCCGCGTCGCGGCGGCGGAGCAGGTTCTCCGCGAAGCTCAGCCGCGCGTTCGGAAAGAACCTGGCCGCCACCATGTCGTCGCCGTTTTCGACGACGGGCTCGCCCGGCCTATCCGCGATGATCCCGGCGAAGTCCCACACCGAAGCCCAGAACTGCTCCGGCCGCGAAACCGACCACTCATAGACATCCCCGTAGGACGTCATCTCGAGATCCCAGGTCCGTCCCGCAGCCACCATGAACGCGGTCAGGTTCGACCCGCGGATCTCCGCTTGCGATGGCGTCCATAAAGGCTGAGACATACTAGGTTGATCCACAAAACGTCGTCTCGACCGGGTCGGCAGATCAAGCGCCTGCTCGATTGAGATACCCATTGCCGTCGCACCGAACCGATGTACAGCACCGGTCAGCGGGCGCATTGTGGCGATCCTCATCCATCGGAACAAACGAACATCCACGATGAATTTTCATTGAAAAATCCGATGCGATAGTTGCAGACTTCCAGCCGCGTCCGGCCAACCGGAACGAAGCGCGGTCGAACAACGCGAAGCCGTGACCATCCCCACTCGACTCACTCGCAATCCCGCTTATGGACCTGTCTCAGCTCGCTGCTCTCGCCGCCTTCGCCTTCCTGGGCGCATTGGTGCAGGCCTCGACCGGTTTCGGTCTCTCGGCGGTCGCAGCGCCTTTCTTTCTGCTGATCCTGGACTCGGGCGCCGCCATCCAGATCCTTGCCTTGGCCAATTTCGCTCTGGCCATCTCGCTGGCCCCACGCCTGCGCGGCACAGCACCGCGCGGGCTGCTGGCGAACCTGCTGGTGGGCTCTCTCGCGGGCGCGCCATTGGGTCTGGCCATTTTCCTCACCCTCGAGACCTCGATGTTGAAGGTGGCGATCGGCCTGATCGTCGTCGTGTTCGCGCTGATCCTGCTGGCGCGGGAACTCGGCCTGTTTGCCCAGCCCGATGCCGTGACCGAAACCGGAGCGCAATCGCGGCGCGCAGCCGAGCTGACGGTGGGACTGCTGGCGGGAACCCTCGGCGTGGCGTTCGCCTTCTTCGCGCCGCCGATCATCTTCTATCTGCTGCTGGTGCGCGCCGGCAAGGAGGCGACACGGGCGACCATGCTCGTTTATTTCGCGGTCACATACGGCATGGCCACGCTCGTGCACGGGCTCTGGGGCGGCATGACCGGTCAAAGCTGGGGCCTGGCGCTCCTGCTGCTCCCGGCCGTGCTCCTTGGCACGTTCGCCGGTCATCGGCTGGCCGCCCGCCTGAACGACAGGCGCGTCCGGCTTCTTATCTTGATGACCCTGACCGGCTCGGGCGGCTACGCCATCTGGAGCACACTCGCCGCGTGAGCCGCCGGCCGTTCAGTGCAAGGTTTGCAACCGGTCCTCGGCCCATTGGCTCGCCGGCCGCAGCACCTTGCGCTCGACCAGCAGCGACCGCGCCAGCCCCGTGCGCCCGGCCCGCATGGCCGCGTCGATCAGGATCTGCTGAAAAATGTCCTGCTGAGCGTGACTGCCGCCGAGCGGCGTCAGGTCGTGCCGGATCGGCGCCAGGCCGTCGACGGCTTTGCCGTAGTCGCCCTCGGCATAGGCCAGCAGCGCCTCGGCCACGGGTATCGTCAGGACACCGGTCACCTTGGCGGCGTCGTTGTGCGCTTCGGCCGCGAACCGCTTGAGGGACTCGAGATAGGCCTTTGCGCTCTCGACCCGGCCGGCCCCGGTGAGCCCCATCATGAACTGGGTGTCCGTGAACGGCATGACGTGATCGTCGATGCGCGTCTCCACCAGGTCCGCCAGCGTCGCCCAGCGGTCGCCCACATCGACGCCGACCAGCGCCAGGCGCTGCAGCAGCGAAGCCGCGTTCTGCACGTCCAGATAGAACACGTTCTCCTTCACCTGCACCTCACGGTCGAAGACGTCGAGGACGCGCTCGTAGTCGCCGAGCTCGAGCGAGAACAGCGCCGCGTGCCACCAGACATGGTCCTTGAAGGGGTTGCGGTCCTCCCAGACGCCGAAGGGCTGGTCCAGCCACTCGGTGCCCTCCTTGTGGCGGCCCTGCATCTCGAGCACATGCGCGACCGCGTGGATGCTCCAGAGGTCGTTGTCGTTGCGCTCGACGGCCGAGCGGCCATAGGCTTCGGCCTGGCCGTAATCGCCGCACTCCTCATGGCCGAAGGCCAGCATGCCTTCGACGAAGCCGTAGCCGGGCGTGCTCTCCTCCAGACGGCCGAGCACCGAGGCCGGCATGTCGCGCAGGCTCGCCTTGCGGCCCCGCCAGAACGTCAAAAAGTGGTGCAGGCGCAGCGCCAGCAGATCCTGGGGTGCGTCGATCAGGATATCCCCCCAATGGCGGCAGGCCTCGCCGATATGCCCGCCGGTCCAGGCTTCAAGCGCCTGGACGTGCTTGCGTTCCCGCTCGGTCGCGTCGCCGGCGGCGGCCTTGGCCTGGTCGAGCGTCTGCCGCAGCTTGTCCGCAACCTGGTTGGTGGCGAGCTGATTGAGCATGTAGCCCCGGAAGCATAGTCCCATGACGAAATCCGGGTCCGCCGCCAGCGCCGCCTTGACCTGGTCCGCCATGGAGAGCCGGTATTCGAGAAAGTCGAACAGAGCCCGGTCGTAGGCGGCCACCGCGTCGCCCGACCCGGTGGTGACATCCAATCCAAGCGCATCCTGATGCATGCGGTCTCTCCATCTGCTCGCTCGTACACAACATCTATCAAATCGGGACGGAGCGCAGCAAACTGCAAACTCAAGTCAGAGCACTGTCGCGCAGCTGATGATTTCTGTCGCCATGCTGACGCAACACTCCGGGAGCCGTCGATCATGGTCATGTCTCTGAGCCGTGCCGCGGGCTGGTGGGCCGCCCTTCTGCTAGGCATCGCCTTCTCGCTCGCGACTGTCACGCAAGCGCGCGCCAACAACGAAAAAGCCCTTTGGGCTGCGCTCGCCACACCCGGCCACTTCGCGCTCATGCGCCATGCCCTGGCGCCCGGTACGGGCGACCCTGAAGCCTTCCGTCTCGAAGATTGCACCACACAGCGCAATCTGTCCGAAGCCGGCCGGCGCCAGGCCGAGCGCACGGGCACTGCCTTCCGAGAGAACGGCATTAGAGCGGCGCGGGTTCTGTCGAGCCAGTGGTGCCGTTGCCTGGAGACCGCGCGGCTGCTGGACCTCGGCCCGGTGAACCCGGAGCCCGCGCTCAATTCCTTCTTTCGGACCATGACGAAAGGCCCCGAGCAGATCGAACGATTACGCGACGTGATCGCCAAGCTACCGCTAAAGGGCCCGGTGGTCATGGTGACCCATCAGGTCGTGATCACGGGACTTGTCGACATCGTTCCCTCGTCCGGAGAGATGCTGGTCGTGCGCCGGCAAGAGGATGGCAGCCTCAAATTGGTCGGCCGGATCGCACCGCGGCCGACCGAGTAGACCGGAGTTTGCCGCGGTACATCCGACCGTCTAGCATCGCCTGAAATGCAACAGGGGGAGCAGCCCATGCCTTCGCGTTGGACCGAGCGACGGAACCGTTTCCGCGCATGTCTCGAAAGCGACCGATGTCACCATCCGGCATCGGTGTTCGATCCTCTGTCGGCACGGATCGCAGAGGACCTGGGCTACGAGATGGGCATGTTTGCGGGATCTCTCGGCTCGCAAGCCGTCCTCGGCGCGCCCGACCTGATTGTCCTCACCCTCTCCGAGTTCGCCGACCAGGCCCATCGCATCGGGCGGGCGTCGGAGCTGCCGATCCTGGTCGACGCCGACCACGGCTACGGCAACGCCCTGAACGTCATGCGCACGGTCGAGGAGCTGGAGACTGCGGGGGTCGCGGGCCTCTCGATCGAGGACACCGAGCTGCCGCGTCCCTTCGGTCCCTCGGACAAGGCGGCGCTGCTCTCGATCGAGGAAGGCACGGGCAAGATGCGGGCGGCAGTGGCGGCGCGACGCGATCCCGGTCTCGTCATTGCGGGCCGCACGAGCGCCGTGAGCATCGCCGGCATCGACGACGCGCTGGCGCGCATCCGCGCCTATGAGGCGGCCGGCGTCGACGCGCTGTTCCTGATCGGCGTGCAAACCCGCGATCAGCTCGAGGCCATCGCCGCCACGGCATCGCTGCCACTCATTTTGGGCGGCGCTGGCCCCGAGATTGCCGATCCGAACCTGTTGGCCGAGAAGAGGGTGCGCGTCTGCCTGCGCGGACACCAGACCGTCCGCGCGGCCGTGCAGGCGATCCACGACACCATGAAGGCCTTGCGCGACGGCGTCCCGCCCGCCGAGCTCAAGGGACTGGCGTCGCCTGAGCTGATGCGCCAAGTCACCCGCGCGGACGACTACGCACGCTGGACCGGCGACTATCTGGACGGCGACGGCACATCCTAGCAGGGGACGCCGGATCGGCCATTGAGGTCAGGCAGCCGCGTCCCGCATGAGATATTCGATCTGATCCGCAGCCGCGCGCAGACGCGGCAGCTGCGCGAGCACGTCCTTCATAGTCATCCGGAATTTCGGCGCATGCACGGCCAGTCCGGCACAGAAGCGCCCTCTCGGACCGCGCACGGGCACGGCGACCGCGACCAGCCCCTCGATGAATTCCTCGTTGTCCTTGGAATACCCCCGCTCACGCGTTCGCTTGAGCTCGGCCTTGAGCCTGTCGGCGTCGACGATGGTCCGACGCGCCAGCTTATTCAGCTCAAGGCGTTCGAGAACGATGTCGAGCGCCCGCGGCTCCATCTGGCTGAGATAGAGCTTGCCGCTCGCCGTGCAGTGCAGGGGCACATGCGTGCCCGTAGGCAACTGCATACGCAGCGGCCATTGAGCCTCGACCCGGTCCGCGTAGATCATGCGCGTGCCGTCGGGAACCGAGATGTTGCAGGTTTCCCCGATGTCGTCGACCAGCTTCTCCAGAATGGCACGCCGCTCCAGGTCCAGGTTGGACGCCGACATGATCTGGCCGGCAAAGTCGAAGAGACGCGGGCCGCCGAGCAGGCGCTTCCCGTCGAGCTCGTACTGCAGGAGCCGCTGCTCGACCAGCATCTTGCACAGGCGATGGGTCGTGGGGTTGGGAAGGCCGACAGCAGCGCTGATTTCAGAGGCCGTCTGTGGCCCTTTCGATGCGACTACCGTCTCCAGAATTCGGAAGACGCGCAGAAACGAGTTGCCCTTGTCTCGGCTGCTCGGCTTGCTCGCCATATGTCACTGTCTCCCTGGTTACGGTCCTCCAACGCCGCACCCAAAAGGAACCGCGCCGTCCGAACGGAACGCGGTCCCAGATTCCGAGGCCCTCCGCCGCGTGGTCATTCCCCATTGCGCCCTGCTTGTCAATTTCTGCTCTACGGCGCAGACCGCGACCAGGCCCGCAGGAACGAACGGCCGTTGAGATCTGTCCGCTCCACTGGGCCTGGTCGCAGTCTCCGCCATCGCGATCGGTGCCGCATCAGCGGCCGCTGCCCTGGAAGCCGACCAGATAGGTCGACAGCTCCGGGATCAAGGCGATGACGACCCAGCAGATCATCAAGGCCAGCAGATAGGGCAGCGTGTATTTCAATATTCGGAAATACGGAATCCCTGTTATGCCGCTGGCCACATAGAGGTTCAGGCCATAGGGCGGCGTGATGAACCCGATGGCGTCGCCGACCAGAAAGATCACCGCGAAGTGGATCGGATCGACGCCGATACTGGCCGCGATCGGCGCCAGGATCGGCGCAAGAATGATCGTGTTCGGCAAGCTTTCCAGGATCGTGCCGGCGAGCAGAACCAGCAGCATGCACGCAAACAGGATCGGATAGTAGCCGCCGAGGTTCTCCAGCATGGCGGTCACGAAATCCTTGGCACCGAGCAGCGAGAGGATCTGCTGCATCACGACCGATATGGCAATGAGCGGGCAGAGCATGCCGGTGATCTGCCCCGATCTCAGAATGATGGCCGGCAGCTCCTTGACGGTGAATCCGGGAACGAACAGCATCGCCCCCAGGCTCGCGCCCTCCGATCCACCGTCCCGGCTGAGACCCAAGGCGCGGCCGAACGGATACATGATCAGACCGGCCAGCATACAGAATCCGGCCGTGACACCTGCCGCCTCCGTCGGCGAGAACTTGCCCGTATAGATGCCCCAGATGACGAGACCGATGGCGAAGAAGCCGAGCCAGGCACCGAGGCTGGCCCGCAGGATGCGGTTCATCTGCAGAGAGATGAGCTCGCCCCATCCGTACTTCCACGACATGTACCAGCAGGCCACCTGCATGGACACGACCATCAGAACGCCCGGGATCATGCCACCGAGGAACAAGTCGCTGATCGACAGGTTCATCAGGAAGCCGTAGACGATGAAGATGATGCTCGGCGGGATGATGATGCCGACCGTACCGCCCGCCGCAACCGTGGCCGCCGCGAAGTTCTTGTCGTAATTGGTCTTGGTCATCTCCGGGTGCATGATCGAGCCGATGGTCGCCGTGGTGGCGGAGTTCGATCCGGAGATGGCGGCGAACAGTCCGCAGGCACCCAGAGCCGACATGGCCATGCCGCCCCTGATGAAGCCGAGAACCGAGTAGGCGAAATCCGAGAGCC
>JAKSBI010000594.1 GCA_022361215.1 Hyphomicrobiales bacterium
AGGCCCTGCTCGTTGCAGATGAAGTTGGCATAGGTCAGCGCATCGAGATCATCCACGCCGGTCGCCGCGCCGAGGGCCCAGGCCGCCTCGTATTCGAGCCCGCCCGAGGCGCCCCAATACTCCGGCCGGTTGACGACCGTGTAATGCTCCTCGTTCACCTTGGAGATGCGCCCGCAGGCGATGGTGCAGCCGAAGCAGGCCTGGTTGGTCAACAGGTTCGGCTTGCCGTCCTTGCCGCTCGGCTCGGCCATGGCCTCGGCCGAGATGTCGTGCGCGCCCTCGAACTGCACGTCGCGGGAGTTGCGGGTCGGCAGGGCGCCGGCCTCGTTGATGACGTTCATCAAGACCTGGGTGCCGTAGGTCGGCAGGCCCTGGCCGGTGACGGCGTTCTCCGCCAGCACCTTCTTGCCGTCGCTGGTGGCCTTCATGAAGGCGGGGAAATCCTCCACCTTGACGCCGCCGGTGCCGCGCACGGCCACGGCCTTCAGGTTCTTCGAGCCCATCACCGCGCCGACGCCCGAGCGGCCGGCCGCCCGGTGCAGGTCGTTGACGATGCAGGAATAGAGCACCTGGTTCTCGCCGGCGATGCCGATGGCGGCGATGTGCATCATCTGGTCCTGATGGCGCGACTTGATCCAGCCGTCGGTGTCCCAGACGGACTTGCCCCAGATCTCCGAGGCGTCGCAAAGCTCCGGCTTGTCGTCGATCAGCGCCAGATAGACCGGGCTCGGGGAGCGGCCCTCGAAGATGATCATGTCCCAGCCGGCGAACTTCATCTCGGCGCCGAAATAGCCGCCCGAGTTCGAGCAGGCGATGGCGCCGGTGAGCGCGCCCTTGGTGATCACCGAGTAGCGTCCTCCGGTGGAGGCGCAGGTGCCGGTCAGCGGGCCGGTGGCCATGATCAGCTTGTTGTCGGGGCCGAGCGGGTCGGTCTTCGGGTCGATCTCCTCGACCAGATACTTGGTCGCCAGCCCGCGCTGTCCCAGATAGTTCTGCGCCCACTCCATGTTGAGGGGCTCGGATGTGCAGGTGCCCGCGGTCAGGTCGACCCGCAGGACTTTTCGTGTCCAGGCCATGTGAGCCTCCCTTTCTAGTGGGCCGCGGCGCTGGCGCCGGCGTCCGTCCTGGCCGCCCAGCTGCGCATCTTGTCGAAGCCGGCCTGCTCGACGTCGGCATAGACGATGGCCTCGGTCGGGCACGCCTTGGCGCAGGCCGGGTCGCCGCCGCACAGGTCGCACTTGATGACCTTGCCGGTGGAGGCGTTGTAATTGATCGTGCCGAAGGGACAGGCGATGGTACAGACCTTGCAGCCGACACAGAGATTGTCATGCACCACCTTGACGCCGTCGTCGTTGGTGGTGATGGCGTTCACCGGACAGGCCTGCTGGCACCAGGCCTCGTCGCACTGGGTGCAGGTGTAGGGCACGAACCGTGCCTCGTGGTGGAAGTCGAAGACGCGAATGACCGACTTCGACGGGTTGAAGACCCCGAAATTCTCATAGGAGCAGGCAAGCTCGCATTGCTTGCAGCCCGTACATTTGCCGGGGTCGATGACCAAGGCCTTGTGCATTGGATGTCTCCTCCGAGAGCGGGCGCGGAGGCCCGCTTAGCCCACCGGGCTCACTTGAGTAACAAGGTGTCGGTGCGCAACGGGCTCTTGAGCGGCCCTCCGCGTCTCCCTCACCCGAAGAAAGCTTAACAAGAAAGTCCGGGACCTCAAATGGGCCGGCGCGCGCCGGGCCTCCTCAATCCGGACGAGAGCGGCCCGGTCGATGCCCGTTCGACAAGGCGCGCGCGCCGGCCGGGTCCGGCAGCAACTCGACTCTCTTTGGTTGTATTTTTCAATTATAAGTATAGTGGCAAATTTCCTCAAATTAACATGATGTTAGCTGCAGAGCCGTAAAGCACATCTCCCAACTGCCAGGGAGAACGCTATGCTCAATTCTTCGTTGTGTTCACTGTTCCGTGCCGGATGCCGGTCCATCGCGGGCGCCTTGATGGCCGCCGGCCTGATCGCAGCTACATCGTCGGTCGCGAAGGCGGATGTGCGGCTCGGCGTGATTTCGCATCTCGGCGATCTCATGGTGATCAAGCAGTGGACGGCTCTGGCGAACTATCTGTCGCGAGAGCTGAACGAGAAAGTCGTTCTCGTGCCCATGAACAACAAGAAGACCATGGCCGCCTTGAAGAACAAGACCGTCGACTTCCTGCTGACGCAGCCGCTGCTGGCGGCCATCGCCGAGCAGACGTTCGACGCGAAAGTGGTGGCGACGCGCAACAAGAGCCATGACGGCCTGTTCGGCGGCGTCGTGATCGCCAATCCGGGGGCCGGCATCGCCAGGCTCCGCGACATCAGGGGCAAGACCGTGATCGGCATGGGCCGGGCCGGCGCCGGGGGCTACCTGTTCCAGGCCCATCATCTTCTGAAGAACGGCATCGATGTCGAGGGCGGCGACGTCACCTACCGGATCGCCAAGAGCCAGAAGGACATCGTCCTGGCGGTGAGGGCCGGCATCGTCGATGTCGGCTTCGTTCGGTCCGGATTGCTGGAGGCCCTGCACAGGAAGGGCGTCATCGCGGCCGGCGACGTGGTCGTGGTGGAGCGGTCCCGGGTCGAGTTTCCGCAGGTGCTGACCACCCGGCTCTATCCCGACTGGTTCTTTCTGGCCATGGACGGTCAGCCGGAAGACCGTATCGCGAAGCTGAGAGCGGCCCTCATGCGCATCGCGCCGGACAGCGATGTCGCCAAGGCCGCAAAGATCGAGGGCTTCGTGCCGCCCAAGCCGCGCGACGGCCTGGTGACGATGCTGAAAGAGATGGGCCGGCTGGGCTAGAGCCTGGCCGGGGATGCGGCGACACCGATCCGAACCCACAGGAGCGTGTTGAGAGATGGTTCAGCGTCTGAGGCTCAATGTGGGCCAGAAGCTCACGATTTCCATCGGTGTTGCGGCATCCCTTTCGATCGTCTGCACGGTCGCGCTGCTGACCTGGCAGGCCGCGCGCGGACTGAGCACGGTTTCACAGGTTTCGCTCGAGGCGATCTCCGAGACCAAGTCGTCCTCGATCAGGCTGGGCGACGCGGTCGTCTCCGACAACACCCGGCGCGTCGGCGAGCTGCTCGCCAAGATCGCGCCGGAGGCCATCGCTTCGTTCGATTTGTCGGGTCTTCAGGTGTTCGCCGAGACGGCCGTGGAGAATGCCGACATCGCCTTTGTCGAGTACCGGACGGCCGACGGCAAGAAGCTGGCGCGCGCTGCGAAGGGCGCGCTCTCGAACCGCGAGGGCGCGCGGATCGAGCTGCCGATCGTTGTCGAAGGCAAGAGGCTGGGTAGCGTCCTGCTGGGCATCACGCACAACACGCTGCAGAAGATCGAGGCCAGATACAACGCCCTGGAGGCGGAGACGCAGTCGAAGGTCGCGGATCTGGTCGGCCGGTCGCAACACCGGATGCTGCTCGGCGCGAGCCTGATCGCCGGTATCACCTTGGCCGTATCGCTCGCCGTGATCTACCTGGTCGGCCGACGGCTGGTGGGGCGGCCTCTCGAGGACATCAACGCCATCATGCAGACCCTGTCCCGGGGCGAGCTGGACATCGAGGTTCCCGTCCGCAACGCGCGCAAGGACGAGATCGGGGAGATGCTGACCGCCGTCGACGTCTTTCGCGCCAATGCGCTGGAGCGGGCCGATCTGGAGGCCAAGAGCCGGCAGGACCAGGCGGCCCGCAATGCCCGGCAGGAGAAGATCGACGGCCTGATCGCCGCGTTCCGGCAAGAGATACAGTCGCAGCTCGAGGCTGTCGCGGAGAACGCCGACCAGATGCTGTCGACGGCGCAGATCCTCACCTCCGCCGCCGACGATACCTCCGGCCAGGCGTCGGGCACCGTCGCCACCACGGAGGATGCCGCCACGCGCGCGCAAACCCTGGCCGCCGCTGCGGAGGAGCTGTCGACCTCGATCCGGGAGATCAGCCGTCAGGTCAACGAGAGCACGGGCATCGTCGGCCGCGCGACCGACGCGACCCGCTCGACCGACGAGAAGGTCGCCGGTCTCGCGGAGTCGGCGCGAAAGATCGGCGAGGTCCTCAGTCTGATCCAGGACATTGCGGAGCAGACCAATCTCCTGGCGCTGAATGCCACCATCGAGGCGGCGCGCGCCGGCGACATGGGCAAGGGCTTCGCGGTCGTCGCCTCGGAGGTGAAGACCCTGGCCAACCAGACCGCCGGCGCGACGGAGGAGATCGCCTCGCAGATCGGCGCGATCCAGTCGGCGACCGGCGATGCGGTCGACGCGATCAAGGAGATCGCCGACACCATGGAGAAGGTGAACGGCAACACGGCGGCGATCTCCGCCGCCGTCGAGCAGCAGGGCATGTCGACCTCGCAGATCAGCGCCAACGTCCAGCAGGTCGCCACCGCCACTCAGGAGGTCATGGAGAACATGTCGGGGGTGATGTCGGCGGTCTCCGAAACGACCCAGTCGGTGGCGCAGGTCAAGCAGGCCTCGACGGACGTCTCGACCCGCACCGCGGCCCTGCGCAGCTCCGTCGACCGGTTTCTGGAAGAGGTCGCGGCCGCCTGACCGTCTGCCCGCAAGGGCCGTCGCCGTCTCAGGCCGCGAAATTCGTCTGTGCCGAATAGACGTGCACGCGCATGAGCGACTCGGCCAGCTCGCTCTTACCCTCGGCGATGGCGTCCAGGATGCGCCGGTGCTCTGAGAAGCTGCGCTCCAGGTCGCTGCTGTCGAAGCGCCGGTAGGACTGCAGCACGAAATTCAGCTCGATCAGGCGCTTCGCCGTCATCGCGAGCTTGCGCTGATCCGACGCCTCCAGGATCACCATGTGCAGCCGGTTGTTGAGCGGCGCGAACTCGTCGCGCCGGCCCGGCTCGGCTTCCGCGATCGCTTCCATGCGGCGGCAGAGCTCGCGCATCTCGTCGACCTGGGCGTCGCTGCGATGGCGCGCCGCCAGGAACGCGGCCCGGGATTCCAGCAGGGCCCGAACCTCGAACAGCTCGATCATGTCGCGGTCCGTATAGCCGCGGACCGTCGCGCCCGTATGCGCGCTGAGCTCGATCAGTCCGTCGGCCGCCAGGCGCTGCAGCGCGTTGCGGACGGGGGTTCTGGAAAGTCCGATCTGCTTGGCCAGCTCGGATTCGCGCAGATGCGCGCCATGGGCGAACGTGCCGCGCGCGATCGCCTCGCGGATCGCCTGATAGGCTTTCTCTGCCGATGTCATTGGATACAATATATTCGGTTTCAGCGAAAAATCACGTGCATTCTCCGGTGCTACATGCTTGATTGTATACATCTGAGAGTGAGCGAGCCGGGGGCCAGCGTCAGTCATGCGTCTCAAACAGCGTCTGCAACAGGACGAGATCCTGATTGCGCCGGGAGTTTTCGATCTGATTTCGGCCAAGGTGGCCGACAGCGCCGGCTGCGAGGCGCTCTACATGACCGGCTACGGCGTCGTGGCCTCCTATCTCGGCCTTCCCGATGCCGGGCTGGCGACATACACCGACATGGTCGACCGCGTGGGCCGCATTGCCCACGGCATCTCGGCGCCGCTGATCGCCGACGGCGACACGGGCTATGGCGGGCTGCTCAACGTCCAGCACACGGTCCGCGGCTACGAGGCCGCGGGCGCCGCGGCCATCCAGCTCGAGGATCAGGAGTTTCCCAAGAAATGCGGCCACGTCGAAGGGCGCCGCGTGATCCCGACCGAGGACATGGTCGACAAGGTGAAGGTCGCTGCCGAGAGCCGCGACAGCGGCGATTTCCTGATCGTCGCCAGGACGGATGCGCGCACGGTGCACGGCCTGGACGAGGCCCTGCGGCGCGTCGAGGCCTATGCGCAGGCGGGGGCGGACGTGCTGTTCGTCGAGTCGCCCGAGAGCGAGGAGGAGATGTGCACCATCTGCGAGCGCTTCGACCTGCCGCTGCTGGCCAACATGGTCGAGGGCGGCCGCACGCCGGTACTGGCCAGGGACACGCTGCAGGAGATCGGCTTTTCCATCGCGCTCTTCCCCGCCAGCGGCTTCCTCTCGGCCGCGGCGGCGCTGCGCAAGACTTACGAGACGCTTGGCACGAACGGCTCGACCGCCGGACAGCCTCTGGACCTCTACCCCTTCGAGGACTTCAGCCGGCTGATGGGCTTCGAGGACGTTTGGGCCTTCGAGAAGGCGCACGGCCGGTAACGGCGCGCCCAAAACCGTGGCGGCATCAACGCCGCTCTTTTCAGGAGAAACGCCCGATGAAACTGAAAATGCTGATAATGGCCCTTTCGGCCTTCCTCGTGTCGGCGGCCCATGCGGCGCCGAAGATCACGCTGGCCAGCTCGGCACCGAACACCGGCATCAACAAGGTTTTCGTGGAGACGTTCGTCTCGGAGCTGAAGACCGGTGCCCCGGACCTGAAGGTCGAGGTCTTCATGGACAGCCAGCTCGGCGCCGAGCGGGAGCTGATCGACCTGGTGCGCATCGGCGAGACGACCATCCAGATGGGCGTCATCCATTCCTCCCAGTACTATCCGGAGCTTGACGCCACCCTCGTTCCCTATCTCTTCCAGACCTATGACGGCGTGAAGCGGTTTCTCGCCGGGCCGATCGGGAAGAAGATGGGGGAGGCGCTGAAGGCGAAAGGCAACGCCGTCGTCCTGGGCTACTACTATCAGGGCGCGCGCTGGACCACGACGCGGGGCCGCTCCTTCTCCACCGTCGACGAGCTCAAGGGCGTGAAGATCCGCATGCCCAAGATCCCGCTGTGGATCAGCATCTGGAGCGGGCTCGGGGCGACCATCGCGCCGATGCCGTCGAAGGAGGTGTTCTCCGCCATGCAGGCCGGCGTCATCGATGCCCAGGAGAACATGCTGTCCAACATCTGGGGCCGGCGCATCCACGAGGTGTCGCAGTATCTGGTCGCCACCAAGCACCAGCAGAGCTACATCACGGTGATGATCAATCAGGACTTCTGGAAGGGTCTGAGCGATGCCCAGCGCGCCGCGGTCCAGGCGGCGGTCGACAAGGGCACGGCGGCGGCCGATGCCGAGGCGTCGAAGGTCAACGAGAAGATCGTGGCCGACATCCAGGCCGCGGGCGTCAAGCTCGTGACGCCGGCCCCGGCCTTCCGGAAGGCCGCGCTGCCGATCGTCGAGAAGGCGGCGCGCGACATTCTGGCGCCGGGTGTCTGGGAGGCTGCGGTCGAGGCCGCCGGTGGGGCTGCGAACTAGGTGAGGCAGATCGAAGTCTGGACAGCCAGGGCCGCCATGGCCCTGGCCGCCGTCTGCTTCGCGGGCTTCCTCGCGATGGTGCTCGCCCAGGTGAGCTACCGCTATCTCGGCATTTCGATGGTCTTCAGCGAGGATGCCGCGCGGCTGTTCAACATCTATGCGGTGTTTCTGGGCCTCGTGTTCGTCGTTCACGCGGACGGCGACGTGCGCATCGATCTCGTGGACAGGCTGGTCGGCCAGGACGGTCCCGCGCGGCGCCTGCTCTCGCTCCTCTATCTGAGCTTGATGGTCTGCTTCCTGGCGGCGCTGGCGACCGGGGCCTTCCTGCTGGTGCGCTCGAATTGGGGGCTGACCCTGCCGGCGATCCCCTTCCTGCACCAGGGCCACATCTATCTGGCGCCGCTGGCCGGTGCCGTCCTCTCCATCGCGGTGTGCGTGAGCAAGCTCGCCGCCACGCTGGCCGGGCTGATCGGATCGCGGGGAGCTGCCGGACATGACTAGCGCGGTCTGGCTGCTCGTCGCCCTGATCTTTCTGCTGCTGCTGGGCGTCTCCGCCGGCTTCGGCCTGGGCGTGACGGGCCTCGGCTACTTCGCGGTCACCCGCGGCTTCGAGAACATCCCCTTCGAGATCATCGCCCAGCGCCTGGTCGGCACCATCGACTCGTTCACGCTGCTGGCGATCCCGCTGTTTCTGTTCGTCGGCCACGTCATGAACGAGTCCGGCGCGACGACGCGCCTCTTCGCCTTCGCGTCCGCCCTGGTGGGGCACTGGCGCGGCGGGCTGGCACAGGTCAACGTCCTGGCCTCGATGCTGTTCGCGGGCATGTCCGGGTCCGGCACCGCGGATGCCGCCGGGCTCGGGGCCATCGAGCTGAAGGCCATGCGCGAGGCCAAGTACGACGACCGCACCTCCATCGGCGTCACGGTCGGCAGCGCCCTGATCGGCCCGATCATTCCGCCGTCCATCGCGGCGATCATCTATTCGGTCCTGGCCGAGGTGTCGCCGCGGGACGTTCTTCTGGCCGGCGCCATCCCGGGCGTGCTGATGGCCGTGAGCATGATGCTGCTGGTCGCCTATCTCGCCCGGCGCCGCAACCTGCCGTCGGAGCCGTTTCCCGGCTGGCGCCGCCTCGCGACGAGCTTCATCAGGGCGTTCTGGGCGCTGCTGACGCCGTTCATCCTGATCGGCGGCATCCTGGCGGGGCTGTTCACCGCCACGGAGTCCGCGGCGGTCGCCTCGTTCTGGGCCGTGCTGGTGGCGCTGCTGTTCTACCGGGAGATGGGGCTGAAGGCGCTCGGCCGCGTCTTCTGGAAGTCGGCCTTCGACTCCGCCATCATCATGTTCATCCTGGCCTGCTCGGGCCTGTTCGCCTGGATCCTGACCCGGGCGCGCCTGCCGCAGACCATCGCCGACGGCATCGCCGGCATCACCACGGACCCGACCCTGGTGATGGCGCTGATCGCCGTCTTCCTGGTCGTCGTCGGCTGTTTTATGGCGGTTGCGGTCTCCCTGAACATCCTGACGCCGATCCTGGTGCCCATCGTGGTCGGGCTCGGCATCGATCCGGTGCATTTCGGCGTCATCATGATCATGCTGCTGGTGATCGGCGAGGCGACGCCGCCCTTCGGCATGGTCCTGTTCGTGATGACCCGCATCGCCAACGTGCCGTTCGACTTCGTCGTACGCGCCGCCTGGCC
>JAKSBI010000435.1 GCA_022361215.1 Hyphomicrobiales bacterium
GCCGCCGCCCAGGGCATCGCCGTCGGCGGCACCAGCGGCAAGTCCACCACCACCGGCATGATCGGCTGGATCCTGGAGCGGGCCGGGCGCCGCCCGACCATCATGAACGGCGCCGTGATGAGCAACTTCATCACCCCCGACGTGCCCTTCGCCAGCGCCGTTGTGGGCGACAACGACCTTTTTGTCAGCGAGGTGGACGAGAGCGACGGCTCTATCGCGCGCTACGTGCCGCGCCTGGCGGTGCTGAACAACGTCGCCGTCGACCACATGCCGCTCGCAAAGCTGCGCACGCTCTTCGAGGACTTCGTCGCGGCGGCCGAGACCGCGGTGCTGAACCTGGACAACGACGAGACCGCCCGGATCGCGGCGGCCCTGCCGCGGGGCAAGGCCGTCACCTACAGCCTGAGCGACGCGGGCGCCGACCTCCTGGCGCACGACCTGACGCCCGCGCCGGACGGCATCGCCTTCCAGGTGACCGAGCGCCGCTCCGGCATCGCCGTGCCCGCCCGCCTGCAGATGCCGGGCCGGCACAATGTGGAGAACGCGCTGGCCGCGCTCGCGGCGGCCCACGCCGTGGGCGTCCCGCTCGACGAAGCCGCCGCCGCGCTCGCCGATTTCAAGGGCATCCGGCGGCGTCTCGAGCGCGTCGGCACCGCCAATGGCGTGACCGTGATCGACGACTTCGCCCACAACCCGGACAAGATCGCCGCGACCCTGGAAACGCTGCACGCCTTCCCGGGGCGCCTCCTGGTGATGTTCCAGCCCCACGGCTTCGGCCCGCTCGCCATGATGCGGGACGCCTTCGTCGAGACCTTCGCCGAGGGCCTCGGCGAGGCCGACGTTCTTGTCATGCCCGAGCCGGTCTATTTCGGCGGCACGGTCGAGCGCACGGTCACCAGCGCGGACCTGGCGGCCGACGTCGCGGCCTGCGGCCGCGAGGCCCACGCCTTCGCGGACCGGCCCCAATGCGGCGACAGGCTGATCGCGCTCGCCCGCCCCGGCGACCGCATCGTGATCATGGGCGCCCGCGACGACACGCTCTCCCACTTCGCGGCCGAGCTGCTGGAACGGCTGGGGGGCTGACATTCCCCTCCCGCCAGGGGGAGGGCGGGGATGCATTGGACGCCGGAGTCCTACTCCAGAAACTCCATGATCTTGCGGGCGAGCGCGAAGAGGCGCTGCTCGAGCAGCACCGGCGCTTCGCAGACATAGATCAGGGACTGCTCGCGCTCGTCGAAGACGCGCGTGTCCCAGGCGAGCTGCTGCTCCAGCGCGTCGATCTGTTTTTGGCGGTCGTCCGAGGCGCCCGCTTCCGTGCGCAGGCTCTGCAGCTTCCCGGACTGGGTCTTGATCTTCTCGGCCAGCGCCGCCTGGCGCTTCGCGTAGCGCTCGATGCCGGAGATGATGGCGCGCCGCTCGGCGTTGATGCGCTGCAGGAGGCCGGTGAAGAGCGCGGTGAGCTGCCGGTTCTTGTCCGCCTCGAGCCCCGCCGCGAAGCTGGCGATGGCCGTCTTGGCGTCGTCGAGGGGCACGCGC
>JAKSBI010000114.1 GCA_022361215.1 Hyphomicrobiales bacterium
ATCGGCGGCGGTCCGTCCCGCGACGGGTCTCACTCAACCATCTTACCAGTAAGGACGACGTAGCATGAGCACTCTTCGAGAGTTCTTGAGATTGATTCAGACCTGGGGCGGACAGCCTCGGCGTTCCAAGGCGCCCGAGGTCACGGTGATCCCGGACGGCGACAACCAGGCGCGGACCAGCGAGGTCGACGGCGAGACCTTCGTGCTCGGCCATGGCGATTCCACGACCGTGGACGGCGAGCCGGTCCTGACCTTTGCCGACGACCGCGTCACCTTCCGCAACGCCGGCTCGGCCAACACCACCGGCGACACCGCAACGGTCTCGATCGAGGGCGATCGCGGCACCGTGAAGAACTTCCGCGGCGCCGAGATCACGGCCGAGGAGACGGCGATCGACATCTCCGGCGAGGATGCGCTGATCCCCAACCGAGGCACCATCAGCGGCGGCTTCAACGGCGTCAACTTCGTCAATGGCGGCGAGTCGTCAGGCACCTTGCGGAACTACGGCACGGTGAGCAGCGACAGCCGGGCCGTGAACATCGGTGGCGAAGACATTCGCGTCGACAACTACGGCCATATCCTGGGCACCGGCGACCAGCGCAACGGCACGGTCTATTCCGATGCCACGGCGGACGAGTATGAGGTCAACAACTTCCGCAGCGGCGTCATCGATGCCGGCGAGGGCAATCAAGGTGCCGGCATCGCCTTCCAGCTCGGCGAGGAGGTCGAAGGCAGCATCTACAATTCCGGCGTCATCCAGGGCCGCGGCCAGGCCCCGGCGTTGAACCCGGACGGCACGCCCAACGGCCTGGCCGGCGACGGCATCCGCCTGTTCTCCGGCGTGGAGGGCCCCTCCACCTTCGAGGGCGACATCACCAACTTCGGACGAATTCTGTCCGAGAGCGAGCAGGGCCCGGTTGCGGCGCTGCGCGTGGCCAACGGTGTCGGCTTCGACGGCACCATCACCAACGGCCGCAGCGGCGTCATCGACGGCGTGCAGAACGGCCTCTACTTCGGCACCGGCGAGCACGATGCCGAGGTCGACAACTATGGCCTCATCGCCAGCGACAGCCGGGCCGTGAACATCGACGGCACGGGCGTGGAGCTGAACAACTACGGCCGCATCCTCGGCACCGGCGACCAGCGCAACGGCACCGTCTATGCCGATGCCACGGCGGACGAGTACGAGG
>JAKSBI010000485.1 GCA_022361215.1 Hyphomicrobiales bacterium
GCCCACCAGGAGCGCGAGGCCACGGCGTACTTATCGCCCGTCGAGATCAGGCTGAGGAACTCGCTCTGCGGCCGGAAGGGCTTCGCCGGCCTGCCCTGAAGCGCGCGGCGCAGGTTGCGGGCCAGCGGCGGCCCCTGGCGCACGGCGAAGACGCCCGATTTGGGCCGCGGGTGGTCGACCACGCTCGCCACGTCGCCCGCCGCGAAGACGCCGGGATGGGAGACGCTTTCGAGCGTGTCCGCCACCTGGATGAAGCCGCGCGCGTCGAGCGCCAGCCCCGTGTCGCGGAGCCAGGCCTGCGCGCCTGCCATGGTGACCCAGAGGATCTCGTCGAGCGCGAAGGTCTCGCCGTCGGCGCGGCTGAGCTTGCCGGACCCGACCTCGGTGACGGCCTGGCCCAGATGCAGATGCACGCCGCGCTCCTGCATGATGCGGCGGTACTTGGCGCGCACGAAGCGGTTGTGGGTGACGAGAATGTCGTCGGTGTCCGAGAAGAGATGGAACTCCAGGGCTCCCAAGTCGCGCCCCTCGGCCGTCAGCAGCTTGCGCAGGCGGTACTGCACGGCCAGCGCCAGCTCCACCCCGCCGGCGCCGGCGCCCACGACGCCGATGCGCGTCGTGCCGTCATGCGAAAGCACGCGCTCGGTCAGCCGCTCCCAGTTGGCGATGAAGCCGTCGATGGGCTTCACGGGCACGGCGTGCTCCGTCGCTCCCGGCACCGAGACGGTGACCGGCGCCGAGCCGATATTGATGGAGAGCAGGTCGTAGGGCACGTCCGGCCGCCCCTTGCAGCGCACCAGCTTGTTGACCGGATCGAGCCCCGTCACCTCCGCATGGAAGAAGCGCGCGCCCGCGAAACGCGCCAGCGGCCCGAGGTCGATATGCGCCTCGTCGAACGTGTAGTGGCCGGCGATGAAGCCCGGCAGCATGCCCGAATAGGGCGCCTGCAAATCCCGGCAGATCAGCGTCAGCCGCACCCCCGGCAGCGGCGTCATGCCGAACCTCTTCAGGACCGTGACGTGCGAGTGGCCGCCGCCGATCAGCACGAGGTCCTTGAGGATGGGGGTGTTGGCCTGGTCCATGGGGCTTGGGTCGCACTGCCTGTGCGGCTTGATGTGCCAGCACTTCACAGGGAATGCAACGGCGCCCACGGACAGAACGGCGTGATCTCAATCGAATGTGAAAGTGCGTGGAAGCGCCGCGACGCGGGCCAGCGGTGTCGTAGCGGGACTCGCGGAAGTTTGACTTGGCGCGGCCGGAGCGCGGCCCCAAACTCCGATAACGCACAACGAACGGGAGGCCTCGGATATGAGTATCGATCGCCGCGCCTTTCTGACGGCCAGTGTCGCCGCCGGCGTTTCCGCCGCCATCTCCCGGTCGGCCGGAGCGCAGAGCCCGTCCATCGGCGCCGTCATGCGAGAGCGGGCAGCCGCGCTCCTGGCCCGGCTCGACGAAAAACAGCGGGATGCGGCGCTTTTCCCGTTCGATGGGGGCGAACGCAAGGCCTGGAACTTCATGCTGGGGTCGCGCCGCGCGCCGGGCCTCGCCCTGGAGCGGATGACGGCGGCTCAGAAGGATCTGGCGCTCGATCTGCTGGCCAGCGGAGCCAGTCGGCTGGGGCTGGAAAAGGCGACGAACATCATGCTCCAGCAGGACATCCTGAGGGACGAGTGGGGCAAGGGCTCGCCCGATCGGAACCGGGAGCGGTTCTCCGTGCAGGTCTACGGAATGCCCGCCAGCAAGGGCGCCTGGTCGTGGCGCTGGGAGGGGCACCATTTGTCGCTGACCTTCACGCTGCGCGACGACGAGGTGATATCGACCACCCCGAGCTCGTTTTCCTCCGAGCCCAACACCGTCCCGTCGGGCCCCCA
>JAKSBI010000547.1 GCA_022361215.1 Hyphomicrobiales bacterium
CGCGTGATAATGAACAGGCCATGAGAGAGATCGCCTCACGTCCGGCGTTGCGCACGCTGGCGATCATGCTGCTGCTGTTCCAGGCGCTTCTGCCCGGCGCGGTCGCCATGGCGCAGGCGTCCGGCATGGATATGGGCCGGTTTCTCTGCCTGACGCCGGGGGCCGCGCCGTCGGACGAGGCCAAGCGCTTTGCGCAAGAGCTGGCCGAGCTTCTGGGCGACGAGGCGCCCGCGGAGCCGGAGCCGACGAACGACTGCCCGCTCTGCGTGCTGGCCACGGCCAAGCTACTGGCGCCGGATGTCGAGGTCGCTCTGCCCATCCCGGTTGCGGTCGAGACGCCGTTCGCGCCTCGCGCTCCCGGTCTGGTCCAGCGCCGCCACGGGCCGAGCCTCGGCGGACGCGCCCCTCCCCGCTCCATCTGAAGACCCGTACAGCCATCCGCTCGGCTCCAGAGCGGCTCCCGCGGGCCCCGCGCCCGCCGTCTTCAGCTTGTGAGTGAAACACCATGCACAAACGCTTTGTGAGCGGCCTCCTCATGGGGGCCGGAAGCCTCGCCCTGACCGCATCGGCCTGCGCCACGCCTGCCGCGGCTCAAAGCCCGTCCCAAGCGGATACGGTGCAGTATCTCGATGCGATCGTGGTCACCGCCGGGCGGCGCGAACAACGGATCTCCGACGTTCAGGCGAGCGTCGAGATCATCGACCAGGCGGAGATCGAGACCTATTCCGGCGCATCGGTCACGGAGGTGCTGCGCCAGTCGGTCGGCGTCGACGCCAGAACCTCGGGCGCGAACGCCACGGTCACGATCCGCGGCCAGGTGCCGTCTGCGGGCACGTCGGTCTTGATTCTGGTGGACGGCCTGCCGCGCACGGGGAAGTTCGGCATCGCCAACCTGAACAACTACGCCATCGAGGATGTGGAGCGGGTCGAGGTGATCCGCGGGCCGATGTCGGCGCTCTACGGGGCGAACGCGTCCGGCGGCGTGATCAACGTCATCACCAAGCCGGCCGGCAAGGGCGCACCGCTGTCGGCGCGCACGACGCTCGGCACCTTGGCCGGCGGCGAAGGCGGCGGCCGCGACACGGTCAATGTCGGGACCACGGCCAACTTCATGACCGGCGCGGTGGGTCACCGCATCTCCCTGGACTATCGCGACGCCGAGCGCTTCCGTTTCAATGACACGGTGGGCTCCGACGACCTGTCGGGCATCGAGCATTTCTCGCTCACCTACAAGGGCGCCGTGGACGTCGCGGAGACGGGGGAGCTGCGCTGGACCTTCGAGCGCTTCGTTCAGGACGACCGGGCCGATGCGGTGACACGCGCCGTCGCCCGCAACGCTCCGGGCACGCCTTTCGAGCGCTTCGAGAAGGAGGACCGTTACTACGGCGCGCTGTCCTATGACGGCGAGCTGGGACCGGGCACGCTCTCGCTCGAAGGCTCCTACGGGTACTCCGACGGGTCGGCGAACCGCAGCTTCCCCCGGCCGGACGAGACCACCGAGTTCACCCAGTCCGTCGTGCAGGGCCGCTATTTCATCGAAGCCGGCAACCATAACCTGCTCTTCGGGGCCGGCGCGCAGAGAGACGAGATCGACGTCTCGATCCTGTCCGAGGTGGGCGAGGAGACGAACCTGTTCGGCTTCGTGCAGGACGAATGGAACCTGACGGACGGCATCCGGCTGGTGGCCGGCGTGCGCGTGGACAACTTCGAGGCCTTCGGCACGCAGGTCACGCCGCGGGCCACGCTCGGCTCCCGCGGCGACGGCTTCACATGGCGCCTGGGCTATGGCGACGCCTTCCGCGCGCCGTCGGTGCTGGAGCGGTTCTCCCGCTTCACCCGAAGCCGTTTCCTGATCGTCGGGACGCCGGACCTGCAGCCGGAGGAGGCCGAGACCTACGAAGCCGCGGCCGGCTGGCGGGGCGACAAGGGCTGGATCGAGCTCGTCTATCACCACACGGACATCACCAACCTGATCGAGACCGTGCCGAGCGGAGAGGTCGAGAACGGCCTGATCGTCTTGCCGTACCAGAACGTCGCGGAAGCCGAGATCTCGGGTATCGAGCTGTCGGGGCTCTACGAGCTCGGCGGCGGCTTCGTGCTCGACGCCTCCTACGCCTATCTGGACGCCATCGACGCTGCGACCGGGGACCGCCTGACGGGACGGGCGCGGCATACCGTCAAGGCCGCGCTGACGTATAGCGCGGACCGGTGGCGCGCCACCCTGCGCGGCCGCCATATCGCCGACTTCTTCGGCATCGATCCTGACGACCGCGCGCGGCCGGCCTTCGACACCACCTACACCGTGGCGGATGTCAATCTCAGCTTCGACGTCACCGACCAGATGTCCCTCTCCTTCGGCGTCGACAATCTGTTCGACCGGCAGGTGCCCCGGAACTGGGCCACGAACGGCACCATCGAGGACCCGCCCGGCCGGTTCGTCTACGTCACCCTGCGACACGCTCTGTGAGGCCATCGATATGTCCCTGCCTGAACCCAAGCCCGAAGCGCCTAGCCGGCCGCCGCGCTCCAGGGTCGCCGCGGGCGATCTGCGCGATCCCGATGCCCTGCTCGCCGCCTGGACGCATCTGCTGGAAACCCACAAACACCTGCATGCGCCGGACGCGGCGCGCATGCTCGAGGTTCCGGACTCGGCCCTGGTCGCCTGCCGGATCGGCTCCGGCGCCGTGCGGCTGACGCCGGATATCGCCGCGGCTCTTGCGCCCGTGTCCGCCTGGGGGCGCGTGCTGTGCGCCTTTTCCAACCCCTGTGGGGTTCATATGCCGCTCGGGGCGGTCTCGGCGGAGGCAGGCGACGGGACGGTTCGCCTGCAAGGCACGCATATGTGGGCCGAGATCGACGCGGGCGCGGTGGCCGACGCCTACCTCTTCGTCGACCGTGACGACAGCCACGGCAACACGCGCAGCATCCAGTTCTACAACGCCGCCGGCGCGCCCATCCTCAAGGTCTTCGTCTTTCACAAGACCAGGTTCGGCGCGGCGGAGGCGCATTTCGCCGCGCTGACGGCGGACGACCAGTCGCGCACGGTCGACGTGGCCCGGCCGGCGGCTGGCGGCTTCGACGCGCGGGCCGCATCGCTCGCCGAGGACCCCGTGGCAGCGCCTCTGGAAGAAGCCCACATGGCATCGCTGATCGCGAGCCTTCTGGAAACCGGTGGCGGCTTCCAGATCGAGCTGGTCGGCGATCACGCGCGCGTGGCCTGGCGCGGCACCCTGTCCGGGGCCCGCATGGACGAGCGGATGTTCCATCTGCACGAGACGGACCTGCGGTCCCACCTGCGCTACGCGCCGATGCTGAGCGCAGCCCGCACGCAGACCGGCGCGCTGGCCATCGACGGCGAGACCGGCCGCCTCTTGCGGATCGCGAAAGGACACGGCCGATGACCCGCCTCGTCGCCGCTTACATCGGCGGCCTCTGGGCGCTCGCACTCGCCGTTCAGGCCGCATCGGCGGCAGGAGCGCCTGCGCAGCCTCGGGACCGCTATCTCGTCATCGGCAGCTACATCGCCGAGATCGTGGTGGCGCTGGGCGCGGCCGAGCGCATCGTCGCGGTCGGTGCGGGAACGGACCACGTTTCAGAGCTGAAGGACGTGCCGCGCATTCCCGGCTTCCGCAACACCTCGGCCGAGCCAATGCTGGCGCTAAGGCCGACGGTCGCCCTGATGGCCGGGCGCCAGACCCGGCCCGAGGTGGTCGCGCAACTGGAAGCGGCCGGCGTGGCGGTGCACCTCTTCCCCGACGACGTGGCCAGCCTGGACGTGATCGGGCAGCGCATCGACCGTATCGGAGACCTCCTCGGCCGCGGCAGGCAGGCCGAGGCCCTCAAGGCGCGGTTCCGGGTCGAGCTGGACGCAGCGCTCGCTTTCGCGGCGCAAGGGACCTCCCGCCCACGCGGGCTGTTCATCCTGTCGGGGGGCGGGCGGCCCACCCTGGTCGCGGGCGCCGACACCCATATCGCCCTGCTGATCGAGCTGGCCGGCGCCGACAACGTCACCGACGGCATCGCCTCCTTCAAGCCGATCAGCCAGGAAGCGATGCTGAAGGCCGCGCCCGACTTCATTCTGGTGAACGAGGACGGGCTCACGCTGTCGGGCGGCGTGCCGGTGGCCCTGAAGGCCCCGGGCGCGGCGCTGACGCCCGCCGGCCGGTCCGGCAACGTGTTCGCCCTGCCGGGCGGCTATCTCCAGGGCCTGGGGCTCAACAGCCCGAAGGCCATCCGCGCCATCGCCGAACGGGTGCATCCAGAGCTCGGCGGCAGGTCCGAATGACCACGGCGGCGGCCGGCGGCGGCGCGCGCGGGCTCGGGCTGCGTGCCCGCCCGCGCCTCGTCATCGGGGCCGCGGCGGCGCTGCTCGTCGCCACGCTTTTCCTGGGGCTCGGGATCGGCGCCGTCGCGATCAGCCCGCCTTCGGCGGTGGACGCCGTGGCACATGCCCTCGGCCTGCCCGGCGCGGGCGCGGCCTCGACGCCGGTCGAGCGCAGCATCTTAACCAACATTCGCCTGCCGCGCGTGATCCTCGGCGTTCTGGGCGGCGCGGCGCTGGCGCTGACGGGCGTCCTGATGCAGAGCTTCTTTCGCAATCCACTGGCCGACCCGGCCCTGATCGGCGTCTCCACCGGCGGCGCCCTGGGGGCCGTCTGCATGATCGTGCTCGGCGCGACGGTCTTCGATGGCCTTTCGCAGGCGGCCTCCGTGCTGGCGCTGCCCGTCGCCGCCTTTCTCGGCAGCCTCGGCGCCTGCGCCATAATCTTCGTGCTGGCGCGGCAGGACGGGGTGGTGAACGTGACGACCATGCTGCTGTGCGGCATCGCCGTGAACGCCATGGCGGGCGCCGGCATCGGCTTCCTCAGCTTCATGGCCGACGATGCGCAGCTCCGCGACCTCACCTTCTGGAGCCTCGGCAGCCTCGGCGCGGCGAGCTGGTGGCAGGTCCATGCGGTCGGCCCGGCCCTCCTCGCCATTCTCGTCGCGGCGCCGTTCCTCACCATGGGGCTGAACGCGCTGTTGCTCGGCGACGCCGAGGCCCTGCATCTCGGCTACCACGCCGAGCGGCTCAAGCTCGTCATCCTGCTGCTGACCTGCGTGGGCGCGGGGACGGTGGTCGCGATGTGCGGCGTGATCGGGTTCATCGGGCTGATCGCGCCGCATATGAGCCGGCTGATCGTCGGCCCGGACCACAGATATGTGGTGCCGCTCGCCGCGATCCTGGGGGCCGCGCTGCTGACGGGAGCGGACATCGTGGCACGCACGGCGGTTGCGCCCGCGGAGCTTCCCATCGGCGTCCTGACCGCCATTATCGGCGGCCCGGTGTTCCTCTGGCTCCTGCGCCAGGGCAAGGGGCGCGGGTTCCATGCTTGAGGTGGCCGATGTCGGCGTCGAGCGGCAGGGACGGTCGCTGGTCGACGGCGTGAGCTGCGACGCCGGCGCCGGGGAGCTGGTGGCGCTGATCGGCCCGAACGGGGCGGGAAAATCCTCCCTGCTGAAGGCCATCAGCGGCGAATGGCGGGATATCGCGGGACGCATCGCCATCGCCGGCCGGACGCGCCGCCAATGGGCGCCGAAGGCGCTTGCGCGCAAGGTCGCGGTGATGGCGCAAAGCCCCCAGGTGCGCTTCGATTTCACGGTATCCGAGCTGGTCGGGCTTGGCCGCGCACCCCATCGCGGGCGCGGCACGCCGGCCCAGGACCGGGCCATCGTCGCCGATGCGCTGGCCGCCGTCGGGCTCGCCGGTTTCGCATCGCGCAGCGTGCTGCGGCTTTCGGGAGGCGAGCGCCAGCGGGTCTTCCTGGCCAAGGCGATTGCCCAGGTCACACCGGCGCCGGGGGCGCTGCCGGCGGCGGGCAGCCTGATGCTGCTCGACGAGCCGACCTCGGCGCTCGATCTGGCCCAGCAGGTCACCGCCATGACCGCCGCCCGGCGGACCGCCGACAACGGCGCCACGGTGCTCGCCGTCCTGCACGATCTGAACCTGGCCGCCAGCTTCGCCGACCGCGTCCTGGTCATGACAAGGGGCCGGCTCGCCGCAGACGGCACGCCGGACGAAGTGCTGACCGCGGCCCGTCTCAGCGCCTGGTATGGCTGCCCGGTCTGCGTCGACGAGCGCGCCGGCGACGCCGCGCGGCTTGTCAGCGTCGCCGCCGAGACACGGCACCAGCGCCGCTCGGACGCGACCGGGGACAACGCCCCCGCGGCCGGCGCTTGAGCGCCTCGCGCTCACTTTGCTGCTGACCGGACGCCGGTCTTGCGCCATAACTGCGGACCGTAGCGGGGCGATTCCGCCCGTCCGGGCGCCCCTGGACAAGACCAACCTCCAACGAAGAAGAAGGACACGATTGACAGCTCATGACCCTGCCCGCGAGCCCGACCGGCAACCTGCCGGCGAGACGCTCGTTCTGCGCCGGCCTGACGACTGGCACGTTCACCTGCGCGACGGCCCCATGCTGGACATGGTGGCCGACTACACGGCCCGTCAGTTCGCACGGGCGATCATCATGCCGAACCTGGTACCTCCGGTGACCACCGTTGCCGCCGCCGAGGCCTACCGCGCGCGCATCCTGGCGGCGCTGCCCGAGGGGCGGAGCTTCACGCCGCTGATGACCGCCTATCTGACCGACGAGATCGATCCGGACGAGATCGAGCGCGGCTTTCGCGGCGGGGTCTTCACCGCCTGCAAGCTCTATCCCGCGGGCGCCACCACGAACTCGGCCGACGGCGTCACGGACGTGCGCCGGATCTGGGCCGTGCTGGAGCGCATGCAGGCGATGGGCATGCCGATGCTCGTTCACGGCGAGGTCACGTCGCCCGATATCGACATCTTCGACCGCGAGGCGGTGTTCCTGGAAACCGTGCTGGCACCGGTTCTGGACCGATTCCCGGACCTCAAAGTGGTGCTGGAGCACATCACCACGGAGGACTCGGTCGCGTTCCTTCAGACGGCCGGGCCCAACCTTGCGGCCACGATCACCGCGCATCACCTGCGCATCGACCGCAACGCCATGTTCGAAGGCGGGCTGCGGCCCCACGCCTACTGCCTGCCGGTCGCCAAGCGCCGCCGTCACCGGGAGGCGCTGCGCCAGGCCGCCGTGTCGGGAAGCCCGAAGTTCTTTCTCGGCACCGACACCGCGCCGCATCGCAGACACGACAAGGAGAGCGCCTGCGGCTGCGCCGGCATCTTCAGCGCGCCGGTCGCGCTGGAGAGCTATGCCCAGACCTTCGAGGAGGAAGGCGCGCTCGACCGTCTCGAGGCCTTCGCCTCGGAGTTCGGCCCGCGCTTCTACGGCCTGCCCTTGAACACGGATACCGTGACGCTACGCCGCACGCCGCAGGAGGTGCCGGAGGAGATCGGCAGCGGGGACTTGCTGCTCGTGCCCTTCCACGCCGGTGAAAAGCTGTCCTGGCGTCTCGATGGATAGCGGGCGGCGGAAACGCCACCGCACCGGTCAAGCTCACGCCGGAGGCGACCGCCGGCTTGGCGATCATCCACAGATAGCGGCGTCAAAGCCTTAGGAAATTCAAAGACGACGCTTGTCGGCGATCTTTCTGGTTTTCTGCCCTTTCAAACTCCGACAAGCGGGCTTAAATTAGAGATACCCAACCCGCCCAGCCAAGAGCTGGGTTGGAAAGGCCGCAGCGCCGACCCCCGAACTTAGGCGGTTAGGGCCAGACTGCTGGGCGTGGACGCAGTACCCACCCTCACGACCTTGTCGCCTGACCCTCCCTCGACGGACCGCTTAAAACAGTCCGTGGGTCAGGCGCTGACGGCCTGGGACGGTCTCCCATCCCGAATTGGGCAATAACAACATAGTTAGGCGATTCTGGGCCGGTGGGATGGCAGAATGATGAAACCCGCCGCCGATTCCTGTTTTGGCTCTACCGCTTAGCAAGATTGACGATGACATCGACCGAGCCATCGCCGGTCGACACCTGGCATCGGCGCCGCCATTTCTTGGTATGCCAAGCCGCTTCACAACGGCCATAACACAAAGTTGAGCCGGTGTGTTTTGTGCTTTGCCGCCATTACAGCCACATTCAGGTAGACGCGCGATGCGGGCGCGACCGGTGCTCTCCGTGACGGCGGCCGCAGCGCGTGTGGACCTTGGGCCGGCGTACCGGCCCAGGCTCTTCACTCCCTCCACACCACTATGCCCCTCGCCGGGTGGACCCTCGGGTCCACCCGGCTCTCTTGCATCCTCCTAAAGCATGTCTCCTGAAAGTGGATCCCGGTTTCGGGACAAAAGACATGCTTCAACAAAGAGCTAGGGGGTCAAAACGAGGCCGACAGCGTTCCCACCACCCGCGCGTCGCATTGGAAGAGCGTTGCAGTCTCGCAGCCCGAGCCGCCGTCCGTGTCCCAGTAGCGCACGTCGAGCGTGAACGTCTCCTTGAAGGTCTTCGAGAGGCCGGCGTTCCAGTACCAGTACGCGTCGTCGCCGTCGGCCAGGATGGCGTTGCCGTCGGTGTTCTCGATATAGGCCAGGGTGCCGCTGATCGCGAAACCGTGGCGCAGCGACGTCTCGAGCGCGCCTTCGACCGTGTAGGTATCGCCGATCTCGCCCGTATAGTCCGGGGAGTAGTAGACGGTCAGGCCCGCGTCGACGACGCGGAAGAGCGTGCCGCTCAGGCCGGCCTTGAACTCGATATAGTCGAGGTCGCCGCCCGGGTCGAAGGCGTTGGGATAGTGGTAGTAGATCACGCCCAGATCCAGCTCGACGCCGTTCAGGCTCTTCTTGAAGCCGGCGTACCAGTCGATCTCGATATCGGCCACGTCGGAATCCGCAATGCCGTCGGCGTTGCTGTCGGCCCCGCCGAAATCGAGATTCGATGCCCAGACGCCGAAAGAGAGAAACTTCCAGCCGACATCGAATCCCCCCTGAACGGCACCGCTCTCGTCGGTCTGCGAGGCGCCCCGGAAGACATAGTCCGTGGTCAGCGCCACATTGGCCGAGAACTCCCAGTCACTTTTGGCGGGCGCCATGGGCGGGTTTTTCATGCCGCCCAGGTCCGCGGCCAGCGCCGAGCCCGTCATGAAGAGAGCCAGTCCTGCCCCAATTGCCAAGGATCCGAATGTTATGCCGCCTGCCCCGTGAATTGTCATTCCACACTCCTGTCTCGAGCCACTTGAGCTTTCTAAATCGATCCCATCGATTTCAATTTTCGGAATACATTCAGCCGCCGAACGGCCACTGCATCCGCTACCCCGATCATGCAATCCACCGATCGGAGGATCCAACAATAAGCCATTGATGAAAAACAACTTTCGGAGGTTATGTGGCAGTTTTGTCAAATCGCGCCGGATCTGCCCACAACGCATGCAACTGAAGCAAAACTGTGCAACCGCGGGCGCGCGGATATGCCTCCGGGATGACCAGGCTGCATGCCAAACGGGCAGGTCGGAGGGGGCCGCGGCGGAGCAGCTTTTCTTGGGTAAAGAGCAATTTTCGGTCGCACCCTCTTGATTGCGGGGTCAGTCGAAACTAGATTTCGGCGGCTTGTGAGCCGGTGGTTTGCCGCCACACGTGGGGTATCGACGATTCATCTTTGATTTCCGCCACTTCTGTTTGCGGAATCGCACCCTATATAGAGGCGATAGCCAGGGCACTAATGCGGTACCGGGCACGCTATAGGCTTGCCTGCCGCTAAGGGACCGATTCGCGCCGGTCAGGACGGCCAAGACGGAGTCAGTTGCGGATCCATGGTATATCTGACGCTCGCCGCGGGAATCGCGCTGCTGCTCCTCTGCGGAGACATATTGGTGCGTGGTTCCGTCGCGCTGGCGGTTCGGCTCGGCATTCCCAGCTTGGTGATCGGCCTGACCATCGTCGCCTTCGGCACATCGGCGCCGGAGCTGGTCGTCTCGCTGCGCGCCGCGCTTTCGGGCGCCCCCGGTATCGCCATCGGTAACGTCGTCGGCAGCAATATCGCGAACGTTCTGCTGGTGCTCGGCCTGCCGGCCCTGATCTCGGCGACCGACTGCAACCAGCCTTTCATCAAGCGCAACACGCTCTACGTGATCGGCGCGAGCCTGATCTTCATCGGGCTCTGCTATGCGGGCCCGCTCTCCTTCTGGCATGGCGCGGTGCTGTTCGCGCTGATGGTCGCCTTCCTCATCGAATCGGGGCGCCGGGCGGCCCAAAAATCCGTCGAGGCACGCTCGATCAGCGACGAGACGATCGAGCTCATCGACGGCGTCTCCGGCCTGCCGGGCCGGGTCTGGCTGGTCTCGGGCTTCATCCTGGCCGGACTGATCGGCCTGCCGCTGGGAGCGCATCTGACGGTGAGCTCGGCGTCCGAGATCGCCGGCGAGTTCGGGATCTCCAAAGCAGCCATCGGCCTGACCGTGATTGCGCTCGGCACCTCGCTGCCGGAGCTCGCCACCACGGTCTCCGCCGCGCTGCGCGGCCATTGCGGCCTGGCCATCGGCAATGTGCTGGGCAGCAACCTCTTCAACATCCTGGCGATCATGGGCCTGACGGCCATGGTGGCGCCGGTGCCGGTGCCGGACATCATCGTGCGCGTGGATCTCTGGGTCATGCTGGCCGCGGCGCTCGCCATCACCCCGTTCGTCATCGGCCGCAAGAACATCACCCGCACGCCGGGTCTCATCTTCGTCGCGTGCTATCTGCTCTATATCGTCTTCGTGTTCATGCCGCGGGCCAACGAAGTGGCCAGCATCGCGCAGCCCTGAGCCCCGATTAGGGGAAAGGCGCACGACCCGACGGCGCCCCATGTGACCCGACGCTGTATCGCGGCCCCCGTCATGGGCTAAGCTTGGGCTGCAGATTCGGTTCACCCATGCCACCGCACGATCAGACTGACGGATCCTCCACGGTGTCGGACGCGACGCAGGAGCCTGCCGCCCGGCCCGAGACCGGCCCGAAGGTCATCGCGCGCATCCTGAAGACGCTGCCCTCCTCGCCCGGCGTCTACCGCATGATCGGCAGCGAGCGCGAGGTGCTCTATGTGGGCAAGGCCCGCAACCTGAAGAAGCGGGTGCAGAGCTACGCGCGGCTCGGCGGCCACACCAACCGCATCGCCCGCATGATCGCCGCCACCGCGGCCATGGAGTTCGTCACCACCGAGACCGAGACCGAAGCGCTGCTGCTCGAAGCCAATCTGATCAAGCGGCTGAAGCCGCGCTTCAACGTCATCCTGCGCGACGACAAGTCCTTCCCCTATATCCTGATCGCGCGCGACCATGCCGCGCCGCAGATCGTCAAGCACCGCGGGGCACGCAAGCGCAAGGGCGACTATTTCGGGCCGTTCGCCTCCGCCGGCGCCGTAAACCGCACCATCAACACGCTGCAGCGCGCGTTCCTGCTCCGGTCCTGCTCCGACTCCTATTACGAGAGCCGCACACGCCCCTGCCTGCTCTACCAGATCAAGCGCTGCAGCGCGCCCTGCACCGGCGAGATCGACCTCGACGGCTACGCCGCGCTCGTCGAGGAGGCGGGCCGGTTCCTCAAGGGCAAGAGCGACCGCGTCAAGGCGCAGCTCCACACGCTCATGGACGCGGCCAGCGAGAAGCTGGAGTTCGAGCGTGCCGCCAGCTACCGCGACCGTCTGGCCGCCCTCAGCCACGTGCAGGCGCACCAGGGCATCAACCCGCAGATCGTGGTCGAGGCGGACGTCTTCGCCGCCCACCAGGACGCCGGGCAGACCTGCGTCCAGGTGTTCTTCTTCCGGACGGGCCAGAACTGGGGCAATCGTGCCTACTTCCCGCGCGCCGACAAGAGCCTGCCGGTCGGCGAGGTTCTCGACTCCTTCATCGCGCAGTTCTACGACGACAAGCCCTGCCCGCGCCTGGTGCTGCTGTCGCACGACATCCCCGGCCGGCGGCTGCTGGCCGAGGCCCTGAGCACGCGCGCGGGCCGCAAGGTGGCGGTGACCGTGCCGCAGCGCGGCGAGAAGCGGGAGCTGACCGAGCATGCGCTGGCCAATGCGCGCGAGGCGCTGGCGCGGCGGCTGGCGGAATCGTCCTCGCAGCGCAAGCTGCTCGAAGGCCTGTCGCGGATCTTCGATCTCGACGATCCGCCGCAGCGCATCGAGGTCTACGACAACAGCCACATCCAGGGCTCGAAGCCGGTCGGCGCCATGATCGTGGCGGGTCCGGAGGGCTTTCAGAAGACCCACTACCGCAAGTTCAACATCCGCTCCGAGGAGATCTCGGCCGGCGACGACTACGCCATGATGCGCGAGGTGCTGACGCGCCGGTTCAGCCGCCTTCTGAAGGAGACCGGCGCGGACGGCCCCGGACCCAATGCGCCCGAGGGGGAGCTGCCGGCCTGGCCCGACCTGCTGCTGATCGACGGCGGCGCGGGGCAGCTCTCATCGGTCCACGAGGTGCTGGACGAGCTCGGCGTCACCTCGCTCAGCGTCGTGGCCATCGCCAAGGGCCCCGACCGCAACGCCGGACGCGAGCGCTTCTTCATGCGCGGGCGCCCGCCCTTCACGCTGGAGCCCCGGGACCCGGTCCTCTATTTCGTGCAGCGCCTGCGCGACGAGGCGCATCGCTTCGCCATCGGCTCCCACCGCGCGCGCCGCAAGAAGGCCATCGGCGCCTCGCCCCTGGACGAGGTGCCGGGGGTCGGCCCGGCCCGCAAGCGGGCCCTGCTCAAGCATTTCGGCTCGGCCAAGGCCGTCAGCCGCGCCGGGGTCGCGGACCTGCGCGCCGTCGAGGGCATCAGCGCCCAAATGGCGCAGACCATTTACGATTTTTTCCATGAGCAAAATGTCTGAGAAGGCCCTATTGTGGGCTTGCGGGGATCAAGGGAGTCGGGCCCCCAAGACCGCAGGGACACACATGGAGCAAGCAGCGCAACTGCGCATGGTACTGAACATCCCGAACCTTCTGACCTACGGCCGGATCCTCGCAGTACCAGCCCTCGTTGGATGTTTCTTTCTCGAAGGCGACAACGCCCACTGGCTGGCGCTGTTCATCTTCGTGGTGGCCGGGGTGACGGATTTCCTCGACGGCTATCTGGCGCGCGCCTGGGCGCAGCAATCCTCGCTCGGCCGCATGCTCGACCCCATCGCCGACAAGCTTCTGGTGTCCGCCGCCCTGATGATGCTCGCCGCGCAGCAGACCATCGCGGGCTGGTCGCTCTGGGCCGCGATCATCATTCTCTGCCGGGAGATCCTGGTGTCGGGCCTGCGCGAGTTCCTTGCCGAGCTGTCGGTCAGCGTGCCGGTGACCCGGCTCGCCAAGTACAAGACGGTGGTCCAGATGGTGGCCATCGGCTTCCTGCTGGCCGGCCCCGCCGGCGACCAAATCTTCCCCTGGACGACGGCGACCGGACTGATCCTTTTGTGGATCTCCGCGCTGGTCACGCTCTATACGGGGTACGATTATTTCCGCGCCGGCCTGCATCATGTGATCGATTCCGGGAACGGGTAACGCGATGGGTCTGACACTGAGATATTTCGCCTGGGTCCGCGAGAAGACCGGGATCGAGCAGGAAGAGATCGAGCTTCCCGAGGGCGTCGAGACCGTCGCGGACCTGATCGGCTGGCTGCGCACGCGCGGACCGGAATACGCATCCGCCTTCGAGGCGGCCGACGTCATCCGCACGGCGATCGACCAGGCTCATGTCCAGCCGGACGCCAGCATCGGCGGGGCCCGCGAGATCGCCTTTTTCCCGCCGGTCACGGGGGGCTGAGACCGGCGCTCATCCGGTGTAGGGTAAGGCCATGATCCGCGTTCAGGACAACGACTTCGACATCGGGGCCGAGATTGCGGCCCTGACCGCCGGGCGCACGGATATCGGCGCCATCGTGACCTTCACGGGCACGGTCCGGGACACCGCCCAGGGCGCGCCCATCACGGAGATGACGCTCGAGCACTATCCCGGCATGACCGAGACGGAGCTGGAGCGCATCGAGGCCGAGGCCCGGGCGCGCTGGCCGCTGCAAGCCAGCCTGATCGTGCATCGCTACGGGACGCTCAAGCCGGGCGACAGCATCGTGCTCGTAATCACCGCCTCGGCACATCGGCATGCGGCGTTCGAGGCGGCCGAATTCCTGATGGACTATCTGAAGACGCGGGCCCCGTTCTGGAAGAAGGAAGCCGGTCCCGAGGGTGCGCGATGGGTCGACGCCAGAGAGAGCGACGACCGGGCCAACGAACGCTGGCGCCGCCCGGCAAAAGCGGCCGAGTGACGGGAGCCCCGCCCTGCTATTGCCGCACGGGCGCGACGGGCGGCCCCCAGCGGCAGCTCTGCTCCCAGCGGCAGCCCGCGGCACGACTGCAGCGGCGAACCCACTTGCAGGTGCGGCAGCGCAATACCGACCCGCAGCGGCGCCGGCCATATCGGTCGGTCCGGCAGCGGCGGATCCTCTGACAGTTGCGAAACACGTCCGCCCGCCAGAGCGGGACGCTCGTGCCCGCCGTATCGAGGCTGCCGAGACCCGTGGCCGCCCCCTGGGCCCTGGCCGGCCCGCCGCCGATGGCGCTCAGCGTCAGGCCGAGCGCGACCAAAGCGAGGGCAAAGACGCGAACTGGACGAAACGACACGGCTGCGGACCCCCAAGAGGACCTTTCTTGATTGGGCACGAGCTTACCACGCCGAAGGCGCCTTCGCACCGCCCGATGGGCGGCAGGCGGGCGCCGGCAGCCATCGCCGCTTCCGGCCCGGGCTGCGCCTTGATCTTTCATCCAAATCCCTGAATCCTTTCAAGTCCTCCGCTCAGGGCGTATCCGCCGGTTGTATTTCGGCAGTTCCAGCCCCAAATACGGGCCGAGGAAGGGACAGGACAATGTCACAGCTATCTGCCGGACAATCACGGGTTGTTGCGCAAGGGAGGGGGATCGCCCGCGACACTCTCCTTGGACTTCTGACCCTGAGTTTTCTCATCGTTTTCAGCGGCTTGGCTCAGGCGGCCATCGATCAGAAGCGCGTTGCGCTGGTGATCGGCAACTCGGCCTACGAGCACACCACGGCCCTGAAGAACCCCAAGAACGACGCCGAGGACGTGGCGGCGGCGCTGCGGCGCCTCGGCTTCGACGTGATCGAGGGCACCGACCTCGAGCATGCGGACATGCGCGCGAAGGTGCGGGAGTTCTCGCTCAAGGTCGAGGGGGCCGATGTGGCGCTCTTCTACTATGCCGGCCATGGCGTGCAGGTGCATGGCAACAACTATCTGGCGCCCGTCAACGCCCGGCTGAGCAAGGAAAGCGATCTCGATTTCGAGACGGTCTCGCTCAACTTCATCCTGCGCCAGATGGAGCGGGAGAAGCGCACGAACCTCGTGTTCCTCGACGCCTGCCGCGACAACCCGCTGTCGCAGAAGCTGGCGCGCTCCATGGTGACGCGCTCGACCGCCGTCGGCCGCGGCCTGGCGCGGGTCGAGTCGGCGGTCGGCATGCTGATCGCCTATGCCACCAGCCCCGGCGACGTGGCCTTCGACGGAGATGGGCGGAACAGCCCCTACACGACGGCCGTGCTGAAGCACATCGAGACCTCCGGCATCAGCATCAACGACATGATGATCCGTGTGCGCCAGGACGTGATCGACACCTCGAAGGGCAAGCAGGTTCCGTGGGAGCATTCCTCCCTCACCGGACAGTTCTTCTTCAAGCCGAAGGCGAAGCCGCAAAAGGTCGCCTCGCTCGAGAAAGAGGTCGCCCCCGCCGCGATCGAGAAGACGCCCGCCGAGTCCACGATCGCCAACGACCTGACGCGCCAGTCGCTGGTCTCGTCGGCCTATCAGGCCACGGTGGCCATCGGGAGCTGCGGCGCCTACAAGGTCTTCGAGGAGCAGCACCGGGGCACCTTCTACGGGCGCCTGGCCGAAGAGTTCATCCGCACCAACTGCGACAAGCAGCGCCAGATACAGGTCGAGGCCGTCGAGACCGAGCCGGCTCCCGTCGAGGCCAAGAAAGAGCCCGAGACAGAGCCGGAGGCCAAGCCCATCGTCGTCGCGTCGAAGGACCCGACGGCCGAGGTCGAGACCCCGTCGGAGACGGAGACCTTGACCGGTCCGGCGCTGGTGCTGGCCTTGCAGAAGGAGCTGGCGCGCCTGGGCTGCGCCCCGGGCCGGGCCGACGGCATCTGGGGCCGGAAGACCAAGTCCGCGCTGAGCAGGTTCAACAGATACGCCAAGTTGAGCCTGCCGGGCGATACGCCTTCGGCCACCGCGCTGGCGGCGCTGAAAGGCAAGACCGCGCGGGTGTGCCCGATCCAGTGCGGCGCCGGCCGGGTTCTCAAGGGCGGCCAGTGCGTGGTGGTGCGCGCCAAGCCGAAGCCCAAGACGGTCTCGAAGAAGCCGCGCCCGACCGCCGTGAAAAAGCGGCCC
>JAKSBI010000878.1 GCA_022361215.1 Hyphomicrobiales bacterium
CAGGGGCATGATCTCCGCGCCCTCACGGCCCTCGATGCCGAGCAGAGGCATCTTGTTGGTGTCGATCCGGACATGGCTCCGGTCGTCCGGATCGAACTGCCAGAGCTTGACGAAGATGGTACAGCCGGGCGCCGATCCCGGCGTGTGCCTCGACTGCGGCGGATTGCGGATATAGCTGCCGGCCGGGAAATCGCCATGCTCGTCCTGGAAGACGCCATCGAGCACCAGGAACTCCTCTCCGCCGCCATGCACATGCTCGGAGAAGCGGCTCTCGGGCGCGTAGCGCACGATCGAGGTCGCCCGCGCCACCTCGTCCCCGATGCGATCCAGCATGCGGCGGTCGACGCCGGGCATGGGCGACGCCGTCCAGTCCAGCTCCGCCGCGTGGACAACCGCCCTCCGGCTGAAATCCGCGTTCAATTCCATGGGACCCTCGCTCTCGACCTTGTAGACCTTTCGCGTTTCCCCGGCCAGAGGGCGGCGACTGCGGCTTTTGGGCAACATCGATCAGGATTCTGTGCCACACATGACGGTTTTTTGTCGACGGCCGGCCCGCATCTCGGTTCTAATCGAACGCATCAGGTAGGCGCGTAATGGAGGCCAAGATGCGGTGGTTGCGCGGGTCCGTGATGGGCACGCTGTGCGTTATTGTGGTAACCGTGGTATTCGTGCGCGGTATGATACACGTTACAACACCCAATATCGGCACAATGGTGCAGGTCGATGCCTCGGTGATCAGTCCGAGTTCCGACCACTAGTCATACGACAAAGAAATACGGACCGGCTGCGGTCGTGGATATCTGCTTCGCGCGTCGGACCCAATGAGCCGGGCCGATGTGTCGGGCGCATCGCAAAGACGCCCCGGCGGCCAGCCCTGAAGCCGGGTCTGGGACGTCGGCGTGCACCAGCTTCTCTGCGACGTGACGGCGCAGCCGCGATCCTGAAAACGGAGACCATGGCTGCGTTTCTGATCACCGGCGACGCGAAGGCCCCGACGACCGTGCTGCTGGCGCACGGCAGCGGCGTGCCGATGGACAGCCCCTTCATGACCGCTTTCGCCGAGCTCCTGGCCGAGCGCCGCTGCCGCGTGGCCCGTTTCGAGTTTGCCTACATGGCCGCGCGGCGTGAGGGTGCCAGCCGAAGGCCGCCGCCCCGGGCCGAGCGCCTGGTCGGCGAATACCAGGCGGCCATCTCGGCGCTTGGCGCGGAGAGCCGGCTCGTCATCGGCGGCAAGTCCCTCGGCGGACGCGTCGCGAGCCTGGCGGCCCAGGAGCAGTCCGACCATGGCGCCATCGCCGGGCTGCTCTGCCTCGGCTACCCTTTCCATCCGCCGGACAAGCCGCAGTCGCTCCGCACCGCCCATCTTGAGCCATTGACGGTGCCGACGCTGATCTGCCAGGGCGAGCGCGACCCTTTCGGCACACGCGCCGAGGTGGCGGGATATGCCCTGCCCGACGCCATCCGCCTGCACTGGGCAAGCGACGGCGATCACGACCTCGCGCCGCGCAAGGCAACCGGACTGACCGAAGAAGACAACTGGCGCACGGCCGCCGAGGCGATTGCCGACTGGCTGGATGAGCTCTAGGGCGTCTTCGACTTGAGGGGGCTCGCTGCCCCCTTGTCGTCATTCCCGCGAAAGCGCACTGGTGTCCGGGATTTTGGGAACGGGTCGGTCTGAATGGCAGGCGCGGCCTTGGTTTCCGGCCTAAAGGTCTGCGCCCGGACAGCCTTTCGGGTGATCTACCGCGCCCTCGATTATCGTCATGCCCGGACCTGATCCGGGCATCCATTCCACTGGCCTCTCGGCAAATTCGAGAGGAAACGGCATGGATTACCGGGTCAAGCCCGGCAATGACGACGGTTGGGTATGGGCGTCGCTCGAATCCCGGACACTACTGCGCTTTCGCGGGAATGACGGAGAAGGGTGGGCCGCGATGTCGCCGATCTCTCGGGTCCGCAACGGGAGTCTCAACAGGCCCTATGCGACAGCGGTGCGGGGTATCGCCCGGGGCAGCATCAGCACCGCGGCGGTGATGAGCAGGGCGGTGGCGGCGAGCACCCAGAACAGCATGTCGAACCCCCAACTGGCGTGCACCCAGGAAATCATCGGAATGGCGACGGCGACGCCCGAGAACGTCACCACATAGCGGCACGCGAAGACCCGGCTGCGCCATTCGCTGCGCGTGATGCGCCCGACGAGCACGTCGTTGATGGGGATCTGACCGAAGACCGCCAGCATGAAGGCGACGGCGACGATCAACGCCGTCCAGTCCTGCAGGCCCGGCATCATGGCCAGGAACGCGACCTGGGACACGGCCACGACCAGAAAGACCAGGCGCAGGGAATGGTTGTCGAGCATGTAGCCGACGACAAGCTGCGCCAGGGCGGCGAGCGCGAAGGCGAGGAAGGTATACCAGCCGACCAATGTGGCCGAGACGGCGATGCCTGCGAGACGCTCGTCGAAAATCTTCGGCAACGCAAAGGTCGTGCTTTGAAAGACGATGCCGCCGAGCGCCGTGGTGACCATCACGATGGCGAACATGCGCACCAGGGTCGAGCGGTCGGCGAAGCTCTGCTCCAGCGGAACCCTGGCGTCCTTCCGGGGCGCTCGCTCCTTGATTGCCATGAGCTGCGGCCAGACCAGCCAAGTGTAGACGAGACCGGTCGCGACGGAGACCAGCCCCGGCCAGACGAAGGCCGCGCGCCAGCCGCCATTGTCGATCATGAAGCCCGTGACCAGCGCCGCGCTGGCCACGCCCAGATTGCCATAGATACCGTTTATGGCGATGGGCATGCCCGTCCTCTCGCGGCCATGGATGACCAGCGGGATTCCGACCGGGTGGTAGATGGCGGCGAACACGCCCATGGCGAAGATGCCGATGCCGATCTGCAGCGGCGTCTCGGCCATCGCCGTGAAGGCCGAGCTGATGCCGATGCCGATGAAGAACACCGCCATCATGCCTTCGCGGCTCCACTTGTCGGCCAGCCAGCCCGCCGGCAGCGCAAAGGCGCCGAAGGCGATGAACCCCGGCAGAGCGTAGGGGATCAGCTCGGCGTAGCTCATGCCCCATTCGAGCGACAGCGACAGCGCCGCCACCGTGGCGAAGACCAGCATGAACATGTGGTCGTAGAAGTGGCCCAGATTGAGAAAGAAGAAGTGCAGGCGCTGGCGCGTCACGTCGTGTCTCCGGATGGCAGCCCCATGCCGCCCATTTTGCGTCACCCTAGCTTTGGCGTAACATCGATGTCATGCCAAAGATCGTCGCAAACCTGCCATGACACGGCCCACATCCCCGCTCCCGGGCCGCAGCATCGACCCGGACGACTACCAGTCGCTGCCGCGGCCGGTGGCGGCCATGGCGAAGACCTTTCCCGACGGCTCCGCCACCACGCGCCATGCACACAGGCGGGACCAGCTCATCTACGCCGTAAGCGGCGTCATGCGGGTGCGCACGGACCGCGAGGCCTGGGTCGTGCCGCCCGATCGCGCCGTCTACATTCCAGGCGGCACCGAGCACGCCGTCGCCATGCGCGGCCGGGTCGAGATGCGCACACTCTACATCGACGCCGAGGCCGCGACCGGCCTGCCCGAGGCCGCGACCGTGCTGGAGGTCTCCGACCTGCTGCGGGCGCTGGTGCTGGCGCTTCTGGAGGAGCCGGTGGTCTACGAGCCCGCCGGACGCGGCGGCAGGCTCGCCGAGCTGATCCTGGATGAGATCCCGCGCGCCAAGCCGCTTTCTCTGGTCATCCCCATGCCGCGCGACAAACGCTTGGTCCGCCTCTGCGACGCCTTGCTCGCCGACCCGCGCCGCGAGGAGACGCTGGAGGCCTGGTCGCACGAGGTCGGTGCTTCGCCTCGCACGCTCTCCCGCCTCTTTCAGGACGAGATCGGGCTGACCTTCACCGCCTGGCGCCAGCGCGTGCGGTTCCACAACGCCCTGGAGGCCCTGGTGCGCGGCGAGCCGGTGGGCGCCGTGGCACGGGCCAACGGCTATGCCAGCAGCAGCGCCTTCGCGGCGGCTTTCCGGAAATCGCTGGGGGTCGCACCAAGCAGCGTCGGTGGAGCGAGCCGTCGTGTGGGGGTAGGGGAAACGTCGGCGGGAGTGGCTTAGACCGTCGCGTGCCGCGCCCGGGCACCGCGCTCGATCGCCGTGGTGGCCAGGGCGTCGAGCTCGAGCGCGTCGCTCAGCAGCTCGAGAAAACGGGTCTCCTCCGGCCGCACGTCGAGGTCGGCGGCCGCCACCTCCACCGCCAGAGCATATGCCGTTTCGCGCAGCCTCTTGGGCAAAGCCTTGCCGACCAGATCGAGCACCGCGTCGAGACCGCCGTCCGCGCTCAGGATCTCGCCGCATTCCTCCGCCGTGTAGACCAGTTGCTCGGCATCGAAATCCTTGAAGACCGGAAGCTGGCTGACGATGTCGCCGATGCGCGCAAGTTCCGCATCGGTCATCTTGCGGTCGACTGCGGACATGGTGACCATGATATAGATGAGCGCCCCGTGATGGCTTAGCTCAACAGACATCGGATGGCCTCCGTGATTCTCGGTTTGAACGCGGTGATTGGGATCGTATCGTCGGCGCGGTTGCCAGGGGAATGACATCTGACGCGGCCGGAACCTAGAAAATTGTGAGCCGATCAGCAAGCGCGTTGTCGATCGGGCTCCAGGCCGGCAAAAGGCCAAGGGTCGGCATCGGCCCGCGTTGACTGTGCGGACCCGCGTTACTAGGGTGCGCGCCCATTCCGAGATAACAGTCCTGCGCCCTATCAGCGCGGCGAGAGACGCGCCCATGTCCGAGCATCCCGACCCCGTCCTGATCGACGCCGCCAAGGAGTCCAAGGCCTGGCCGTTCGACGAAGCGCGCAAGCTGCTGCAACGCCTCGAGAAGCTGGAGACACAGCCGGAAACGGTGCTGTTCGAGACGGGATACGGGCCGAGCGGGCTCCCCCATATCGGCACGTTCGGCGAGGTGGCCCGCACCACCATGGTGCGCCACGCCTTCTCGCTGCTGTCGGACCGGCCTACGAAGCTGGTCTGCTTCTCCGACGACATGGACGGCCTGCGCAAGGTGCCCGACAACATCCCCAACCAGGAGATGGTCGCCGAGCATCTGGACAGACCGCTCACGGTGGTACCCGATCCGTTCGGAACCCATGAGAGCTTCGGGGCGCACAACAATGCGCGCCTGCAGAGCTTCCTCGACCATTTCGACTTCGAGTACGAGTTCCTGAGCGCGACGGAGTGCTATCGCTCGGGCCGCTTCGACGCCACGCTCCTGAAGATCCTCGAAAGCTACGACGCGGTCATCGACGTCATCCTGCCGACGCTGGGGGAGGAGCGCCGCAAGACCTACAGCCCCTTCCTGCCGATCTGTCCGCGCACGGGCCGCGTCTTGCAAGTCGCCATCGTCGAACGCGACATGGAGGCGGGCCAGGTCGCCTATGTCGATACGGAGACGGGCGAGCGGGTCGAGGTGCCGGTCACCGGCGGGCACTGCAAGCTGCAGTGGAAGGCCGACTGGGCCATGCGCTGGGTGGCGCTCGGCGTCGACTACGAGATGGCCGGCAAGGACCTGATCGACTCGGTGCGCCTGTCGAGCCGCATCTGCCGGATCCTCGGCGGCACGCCGCCCGAGGGCTTCTCCTACGAGCTGTTCCTGGACGAGAACGCCGAGAAGATCTCGAAGTCCAAGGGCAACGGGCTCACCATCGACGAGTGGCTGAGCTATGCGAGCCCAGAAAGCCTGTCGCTGTTCATGTATCAGGCGCCGCGCAAGGCCAAGCGGCTCTATTTCGACGTCATCCCGCGCAACGTGGACGACTACCTGACCTTCCTGTCCAAGTATCCCGAGCAGGAGCCGAAGGACCGCCTGGCCAACCCGGTCTGGCACATCCATGGCGGCGCGCCGCCGGAAGCGGAGCTGCCCATCAGCTTCGCCATCCTGCTCAATCTGGTGAGCGCGTCGAACGCCGAGGACAAGGCCGCGCTCTGGGGCTTCATCCGCCGTTACGCGCCGGACGCCACGCCCGAGAGCCATCCAGTGCTGGACAAGCTGGTCGGCTACGCCATCACCTACTTCCACGACTTCGTGCGCCCGAACAAGGCATACCGGGCGCCGGACGAGACGGAGCGCAAGGCCATGGAGAATCTGGCCGCCCGTCTCGGCGAACTGCCTGCGGACGCTTCGGCGGAGGATATCCAGAACGTGGTCTACGAGGTCGGCAAGTCCTACGACTTCGAGAACCTGCGCGACTGGTTCCGCGCCCTCTACGAGGTGCTGCTCGGCCAGTCGCAGGGGCCGCGTTTCGGCTCGTTCGTGGAGCTCTACGGGCTGGACGCCACCCGCGCTCTGATCGACCGGGCGCTCAAGGGCGAGGATCTGAGCGCGGCGTGAGCCGCCGG
>JAKSBI010000668.1 GCA_022361215.1 Hyphomicrobiales bacterium
ACGGCTTCGGCCAGGGCGAGTACAAGTATTTCTCCTATCCGCTGCCCCCGGTCGTGGCGGCGCTGCGCAAGGCGGTCTATCCGCGCCTGGTGCCGATCGCCAACCGGTGGGCGGAGGCCCTCGGCGTCGAGACGCGGTATCCGAAGACCCTCAAGGCGATGCTCGACAGCTGCCACGGAGCCGGCCAGACACGCCCGACGCCGCTCCTGCTCAAATACGGGCCCGGCGACTACAACTGCCTGCATCAGGACCTCTACGGGCCCCTCGCCTTCCCGCTGCAGCTCGCGGTCCTGCTGAGCGCGCTGGGGGAGGACTTCGAGGGCGGCGAGTTCGTGCTCACGGAGCAGCGGCCCCGCATGCAGTCGCGGGCCGAGGTGGTGCCACTGGCGCGTGGTCATGGCGTCGTGTTCGCCACCAGCCACCGGCCGAAGCAGGGCACGCGCGGTTTCTACCGGGTGACCCTGCGCCATGGCGTCAGCCGCATCCGCGCGGGCCGGCGCTTCACGCTCGGCGTCATCTTCCACGACGCGGCATGAGCGCGCCGACCCCGCGCCACTAAATCGTCACGATGAGATGGCTTTGTCATCGTCACCCGCACGCGGAAGACCTGCGGGACGAATGGCAACCTCCAGTCAGATCTAAAGTCGGGGCCGGGCGCAAACGGTTGACGTGATGCGGACCCTGATCGCTGCTGTTGTCGCGGCTCTCCTCCTCGGTTGGCCGCAGTCGGCTCCTGCCCGGGACAAGGGCGCCTTCTCGACGCCGGAACGGATCGTGTCGTGGATGTACGCCTATCGCGCCAAGCCGCAGGTCTGGCGCGTGCCGGAGGCGGTGCGCGCCATGAAATCGCACGGCCTGTTCGCCACCCAGGAGAAGGCCAGCCTGTTCATCGGCTTCATCGCAGGGGTGCTCGGCGACAACCCGCGCGGCGCGCGCACGCTGGTCGCCAAGATGTTCCCGATGTCGCACAAGGAACAGGCGGTCATCGTCAAGGCCATCGCCTATTCCGGGCTCCCGAAATGGGAGATGCTGCTGCGCGACTTCGCGCCGCGCATGCCGGAGCGCAAGATCCTGATCGACAAGTTCCTCTCGGGCGAGGAGAAGACGCTGCCGACCCTGCCGCTGAAGGCGAACGTGGACGGGCTCTACGTGCTTTGGGGCAATTATCTGGCCACGGGCCACCATCGGCCCGTGCTGCGCGTCGTCTCGGCGCTCGAATGGTGCAGGGACGGGCGCCGGAAGGGCCTCTCCTGGAAGCGGTTCAAGGCCATCTTCCGCTGGTCCAAGGAGGACGACGAGGTGGCCGACATGACGGTCTGCAGCACCGCCAAGTGGACGCTCGCTTCCTATGCGGAGCGCGACCGGTCGCTGCTCAAGCTCTACCGGAACGAGCTCAACATGCAGCCCGACAAGGTCGCGGCGGCGCTGAAGGATGTGGTCGCGGCGGCGGAGACGTTCGAGTCCGAGCGCATCCGCAAGGAGCAGCTCGCGGCCATCGAGAAGGCGCGTCAGCGCGAGCTCGCCCGCGATGCGCAGGGCTCCAAAGGCGCCGCCGCCGGGTCCGTCGCCATCGCCACCACCTGCGTCGTCGCCGGGGCCACCGGCCATCCGGAGATCGCCGTGCCCTGCGTGGTCGTCGGGGCGATCTATTCGGGCGCCGTCAAGCTGCTGCGCATCTCGCGCTGAGGCCGGCGAAGCGTCCCCCGAGCCGCCGGCTGCGACAGGCAAGTCCCTTGACTTCGCCGTCGTCCCCATGAATGTCATTGCGCCCGGACAGCGGACGCGAGGACCCATGTCGGCCGAGAGCCTTGCCATCAGCTTCGTCGCGCTCTACGCGATCATCGCGGTGCGCTACTTCGCGGTCGCCGGCCTGTTCTACTGGCTGCTCTGGGGCCGCGACCCGGAGAAGGTGCGGGCGCGCCGGCTGACCGACGACCGACCCGCGGCCAGCATCATCTTTCACGAGATCAAATGGTCGCTGGTCTCCTCGGCCATCTACGCCCTGCCCGGCGCCGTGGTCGTCGAGGCATGGAAGGCGGGCGGCACCGCGCTCTATTCGGATGTGGGCGAGTACGGCCTCTGGTACCTGCCGGTCAGCGTCTTCCTCTATCTCTTCCTGCACGACACCTATTTCTACTGGACGCACCGCATGATGCATCTGCCCAGGCTGTTCGGGCCGATGCACAAGACCCACCACATGTCGCGCCAGCCGACGCCCTGGGCCGCGTTCTCGTTCCATCCTTGGGAGTCGATCCTGACCGCGTTGTTTCTGCCGGCGCTGGCCTTCGTCATACCGCTGCATGTGGGGGCGGCGCTGTTCGTGCTGATGCTGATGACCGTGGCCAGCGTGCTCAACCACACGGGCTGGGAGATCTTCCCGGATTCCTGGCTGCGCGGTCCGCTCGGCAAGCACGTGATCACGGCCACCCACCACAACCTGCATCATCGCAACTACAAGGTGAACTTCGCCCTCTACTTCCGCTTCTGGGACAAGGTCATGGGCACGGACGTGATGGAGGACGCCTATCCGCATCTGGCGGCCGGGCAGCCGGCGCGCGCCGGCGGCAGCGGAGAGCGCGCCGGCACGTGAGGGCCGTGCGGGTCAGCGACAGGCCATGGCCGACACGACACCGATCACCGCGACCTACACGCTCGACCTAGGCGAATTCATGGACGCCTCCGAGGCCCATTGGCGGGCGCGGAAGCAGGGCACGACGCGGACCAATCTCATCGCAGGTGCCGCCGGCGTCGTCCTTGGTCTCGTTGGGCTGCCCCTGTCGGGCTGGCTCGGAGCTCTGGCCCTTTCCATCGGCGGCGTTCTGCTGCTGTTGACGCTGCTGCGCTTGGTCCTGTGGCGGCGCGCCTTCCATACGGCACCGCATCTCGGGAAAGAGACCCGCATCGCATTCTCCGACGACGCCATCGCGGTCGAGACCGCCGACGGCCAATCGCGGCTCGAATGGAGCTTCTACCGGGCTTTTCTCGAGACGGAGGCCTATTTTCTGCTCTATCTCGGGCGGGCCCGTTTCTCGGTCATCCCGAAGCACGCCTTCTCGCCCAAGGATGTCGAGCGGCTGGCACGTCTGCTGGGCGACAAGCTCGA
>JAKSBI010000020.1 GCA_022361215.1 Hyphomicrobiales bacterium
GTCGGCCTGACATGGGACGATCCGACTTATCGAAGCGCTGTCGAGCTGGTCGTGTGAGAGTTGGGCAATGCGTGCCCCTGTATGAGGGGCGACAGCCTGCCACAAGACGGGCGAGCGCACCTCTGGGATGTTTCAATCCACGCCCCTACGTGAGGGGCGACTATCGGACCGGCCGCGACCATCGCCCGCGGCATGAAGTTTCAATCCACGCCCCTGCGTGAGGGGCGACGTCGCCAGCGACTGCCCACTGGCGCGGTACCTGTGCGTGGCGCTGTTTCAATCCACGCCCCCGCGTGAGGGGCGACATAGGCAGCACCGGTTCTTCTTCAAGGCCGTCCGTGTTTCAATCCACGCCCCCGCGTGAGGGGCGACGACGCCGGGCTCGCCGGCCCAGGGCGTGCCCTCGTTTCAATCCACGCCCCCGCGTGAGGGGCGACGCAACTCAAAGCACATGTCGGGAGGGTTTGAGATGTTTCAATCCACGCCCCCGCGTGAGGGGCGACGATGGTAATACGCACCCTGACGCCGCTGCGACCGCTGTTTCAATCCACGCCCCTGCGTGAGGGGCGACGATAGCGACGCGGAAGCTGCGGATGCGCCCTAATGTTTCAATCCACGCCCCTGCGTGAGGGGCGACGCCCTATCTCATAACCAATTGTCAAAGAACCGAAAAGAGGATCGATTGTGCGAACCTCGAGGGAAACGAGCGTGCCACGGCCGCAGTGTCGCGCGCAATCCGCAAAACCCTGAGGAATGCCGGCGTTTTCGGCCCGCGCGAACCCCTCGGGCTTTTCGCGCTCGCTTCCGGTTCGCGCAGCGTCGAAACACGAGCCGCCCTCCTTGGTCGCGGTTTAGCTTGGCGGAGCGCTGCTTGAGCCCCTCCTTGCCCGCCATCAAATCGTCACCGACAAAGCCGCGTCAATTTGCATCGAAGACAGCGGTGTGAATTGAAATACCTTACCTACAAGGGCAACAAAGCGGCTATCTTCAGCGAAATATCTGAGGGCAGTCTTTTCAAAAATAGATTGACGGCGCCATTTGTTCTTATATTGTTCCTATTCATTGATGGCTTCAGAGGGCTGGCGGGGCGTGCGGTGACTTTCGGCGTCAGATTGCGGGTTTGGGGCGAACATGCGTGCTTCACCCGGCCTGAAATGAAGGTGGAGCGCGTGTCCTATGACGCGATCACGCCGTCCGCCGCGCGGGGCCTGCTCGAAGCGATCCATTGGAAGCCGGCGATTCGTTGGATCGTGGACCGCATCCATGTGCTGAAGCCGATCCGGTTCGAGTCCATCCGCCGCAACGAGGTCGGGCACAAGATCCCGGCGACGAACGTCTCCCGGGCCATGAAGGCGGGCACGACGCACGGCCTGCGGCTCTATGTCGAGGACGAGCGCCAGCAGCGCGCCACCACCCTCCTGCGCGACGTGAACTACCTCATCGAGGCCCATTTCGAGCTGACCGGGCGCGCCGGAGCCGACGACAATGCGGGCAAGCATCGCGAGATCTTCGTGCGCCGCGCGGGCAAGGGCCAGTGCCACCATCGCCCCTATCTCGGCTGCCGGGAGTTCCCGGCGAGCTTCGAGCTGGTCGACGGCCGCCCGCCCGACAGCGCGCTCCCGGACAGCCAGCGCGACCGCGATCTCGGCTGGATGCTTCACGACATCGATTTCGCCCATGGCATGACGCCGCATTTCTTCCGCGCCCGGATCGATCGGGACGGCGTGATCCACGTGCCCCCCTTCGGCGGGCCGGGCGTGAAGTCATGACCATTCTGGCCGCCCTCAACGGCTATTACGACCGGCTGGCGGCACAGGACGACGCGCGCCCCTTCGGCTATTCCTATGAGAAGATCTCCTACGCCCTCGTCCTCTCGGCCTCAGGAGAGGTCGTCGATGTGGTGCCGAGCCTCGACACGAGCGGAAAGAAGCCCCGGCCGCAACTGTTGCAGGTGCCCCGCCCGGCGAAGCGGACGTCGGGCGTGGCGTCGAACTTCCTGTGGGACAAGACCGCCTACGTGCTCGGCGTCACCGAGGCGGCGACGGAGCGCACCGCGCGCGAGCGCGCCGCCTTCCGCGCCCTGCATGAGGACGCGCTGGCCGGCACGGCCGACGAGGGCCTGCAGGCGCTGCTGTCGTTCCTGCGATCCTGGCGGCCGGAGCGCTTCGACGCGCTGCCCTGCGCGTCGGAGATGACGGATGCCAACGTCGTCTTCCGCCTCGACGGCGAGCGGGGCCACCTGCATGACCGCGCCGCGGCGCGCGCGATATGGGCGGAGCTGCTGGCGGCCAAGGATGCGGACGAAGGGCTCTGCCTGGTGACCGGCGAGAGCGCGCCGGTTGCGCGCCTGCACCCCGCCGTCAAGGGCGTCTATGGCGCGCAGACGGCGGGGGCGTCGATCGTCTCCTTCAACCTCGACGCCTTCACGTCCTACGGCAAGGACCAGGGCGCGAACGCGCCCGTCTCGGAGCATGCCGCCTTCGGCTACACCACGGCGCTCAACCGGCTCCTGGAAAAGGGCCACTGGTCGACCGACGAGAAGGGCAGGAAGAGATACGTCCACGAGAACCGCGCGCAGATCGGCGATGCCTCGACCGTGTTCTGGGCCGAGGCGGCGGAGGTCGGCGAGCGGGCGGCCGAAGCGGCCGAGCAGCTCTTCGCCACCCTCGTCGACCCGCCGCCGCCGAGCGATGCGGAGGAGGCCGGCAAGCTTCACGACGTGATCGTGAAGATCGCCGCCGGCCGGCCCCTTGCGGAGGCGGCGCCCGATCTGCAGGAGGAAACGCGCTTCTACGTGCTCGGCCTGGCGCCGAACGCGGCCCGCATCTCGGTCCGCTTCTGGCATCAGGACACGCTCGGCGCCCTCGCCGCGCGCTTTCGCGAGCACTGGGACGATTTGCGGATCGAGCCGCTGCCCTGGCGCACGGCGCCGTCGCTCTGGCGGCTGCTCTACGAGACCGCCGCCCAGGGCAAGGCCGAGAACATACCGCCGCTGCTTGCCGGCGAGCTGATGCGGGCCATCCTCGGCGGCGGCCGCTACCCGCGCGCGCTGCTCGCCGCCGTGATCATGCGCCTGCGCGCCGACCGCCAGATCAACGGCCGGCGCGCCGCGATCCTGAAAGCCTGTCTCGCGCGCGATGTCCGCCTCCACGTCGACACGCACGATGTCCGCCATGGCGCTAAACCGGAGAAAGTCCCTGTGAGCCTCGATCGAACGCAAGACAACCCCGGCTATCGGCTGGGCCGCCTGTTCGCCGTCCTGGAGAGCATTCAGCGTGCCGCCCTCGGGCGCGTCAACGCCACCATACGCGACCGCTATTACGGCGCCGCCTCGGCCACGCCCGCCTCGGTCTTTCCGGTGCTCCTGCGCACCGCCGGCCATCACATCGGCAACCTGCGCAAGGGCGACAAGGGGGGCCTGGCGCACTGGTTCGAGGCGGAGATCGGCGAGATCGTGGGCGGCTTGAAAGCGGAGTTCCCCCGCAACCTCCGGATCGAGGATCAGGGCCGCTTCGCGATCGGCTACTACCACCAGCGCTACGCGAAGACGGAGGATGCGCCCGCAGAAGCCGAACCCCTTGAGCAAGATGAGGCCGAGTCCCGATGACCGCTATCCAGAACCGCTACGAGTTCGTCTATCTGTTCGA
>JAKSBI010000679.1 GCA_022361215.1 Hyphomicrobiales bacterium
GCATCCGTCAGCTTGACCGTGGTCGGCGCGGTGTCGCTCGGGCCATCGGCGCCGAAGCTCACCGAGGTGTCGACGATGGCGCCGTCGCTGAGGGCGCCGTCGAGCGGGATCAGCTCGGCCAGGACCGCCGCCGTCTGGAAGATCTCCGGCAGACCGACGGGCGCGGGCCCGCCCTCGCCGCCGAGGAAACGCGCGAGCGGCAGCCCTTCGATGTCGGCGAGCTCGACCTGGATCGGGTCCTGCTGCCCAGGTCCGCCTTCACCGCCCGGGATGTCGCCGACGACGATTCCCGCGCCGTCCACGAAATCCACGGTCGGGTCGGTGGGCACGTCGTCGTCGAAGGTGAGCGACAGGGTTCCCGTGGCCGAGGCCCCGACGCCGTCGGTGACGGTGAAAGGCAGATCGATGGTCAGGCTGTCGGCGCCCTCGCCGCGATGATCGATGGCGTCGAACAGCGTGGCCGTGAACGCGCCGGTGACCGGGTTGACCGTCACGGTGAACACCGGCTCGCCGCCGGCGAAGGCCGTCAGGGTGTTGGTCGAGGCGTCCCAGCTAAAGACGAGCGCCACGCCTCCGGACTCGACCGGGAAGCCGGCGTTGTCGACGACCGGCGCGCCGCTGAGCGAGGCGAAGTCGATCGAGCCGGGCCCGCCGCTGCCGAAGGTGATGGGCAGGGACGACACGACGGTGGCCTCGCCGCTGCCGATGCCAAGCTCCAGGATGGCGCCCAGATCGGCCTCGCCCGCCGTCGGCCCCTCACCGAGCCCGACGAACTCCTGGTCGCCGGGCTCGACCTGAACGGCCGGCTCCAGCGGCAGGGAGATGGCCGTGACCGCCAGGAGCTGCGTGAGCTGCGACAGATCGATCGACTCGACCGTGCCTTCGGGACCGAGCTGGATGGCGTCGAAGAACGGGGAGCCGGTGTTGAACTTGATCTTCTTCAGTAGCTCCTCGCCCGCCTCCGGAACTTCCGTGTTCTGGTAGAGCGTGTGGAGCTGCTGCGTGAGCAGGTCGGAGAGCTCGATATCCGCCTGGGTCTTGCTCGAGGCCAGCAGCGTGCCGCCCGGGCCGAGCGAGATCTTGATGTCCGCCGTGGTCAGCGTCTGGAAGATCAGGCCGGTCAGGTTGTTGATGATGTCGATGATGCCGAGGCCGCCGCCCGGGTTCTGGGTCAGCGAGAGCTGGCCGTTCGGCGAATCGACCTCGAAGCCGAGGCCGGAGGTGCCGCGCACGCCCATGGTGGCGATCGGCGTCTTGATCTGCATGTCGCCGGTAGGCGCGATCTTGCCCGCGACGAAGGAGAAGGTGCCCTGAATGACGTTGAAGACGGACGCATTCGACGCACCGTCCGGCTCGTAGACGAACTCGTTCAGGACCATCCGCGTGCCCGGCTGCATCGAGAACACGGTGCCGTCGAGGAACACCATGCCGACGCTGCCGCC
>JAKSBI010000672.1 GCA_022361215.1 Hyphomicrobiales bacterium
CATCCCCTACGATTTCCAGATCTACAAAGCCCGCAACCGCATCGAACGCTGCTTCAACAAGCTCAAACACTTCCGACGCATCGCAACACGATACGACCGAAGAGCCAGCTACTTCCTCGCTTTCATACACATCGCCTGCTGCATGCTGTGGATGCGATGAATGTCGATTCAACCTAGCCCGGAGCGTGTCATGATTGCGATGCGGACTGTCGTGTTGTCGTTCGTGCTGCTGGTCGTTTCGGTGCTCGCCGCCCAGGCGGCGCCCGCCACCAGCCGCTGCCTCGCCGTCGCCGATGTCGGGCCGCGCGTCGTGCCCGCCGCCTTTCGGCCCGCCGCCCTCAAGGAGACGGAGGTACGGCTGACCTTTGTCGGGCACTCGACCTTCCTGATCGAGACGCCCGGCGGCATCCGTATCGCCACGGACTATGCGGGCTGGGCCGGGCGCGGCGTGATCCCGGACGTGGTCACCATGAACCACGCTCACGAGACCCACTACACCGACTATCCGGACCCCAAGATCGGCCATGTGCTGCGCGGCTGGAACCCGGAGGGCGGGCATGCCGCGCACGACCTCACGGTCGGCGACGTGAGGATCCGCAGCGTGCCCACCAATATCCGCGTCTGGGGCACCGGCGAGACCGAGGCTTTCGGCAACTCGATCTTCATCTTCGAGGTGGCGGGGCTCTGCATCGGCCATCTGGGCCATTTGCAGCACGAGCCGACCGTGCAGCAGCTGGGACAAATCGGCCAGCTCGACGTGGTGCTGGTGCCCGTGGACGGGGTCTATACCATGGACCATGCGGGCATGGTGGCGACGCTGAAGAAGCTGCATGCGCGCCTGATCGTGCCCATGCACTATTTCGACTCGCTCACGCTGGGGCTCTTTCTGGAGAAGGTGAAGGGCACCTTCGCCGTGCGCACCAGCGAGGTCGCGACCACGGTGCTCTCGCGCGCCACCCTGCCGGCGGATCCGCAGGTGCTCGTGCTGCCGGGGTATTGAGCGACGCCCGGCCCATGGCGCTCTCCGGCTTGTCCGCGCCGGCCTGACCTGTTTTCCAGCCGCTCACACCACCAGGGCCGTGCCGCGGCGGCGCGGGTCGCCGGCGCCTTCAAGGTGGCCGTCGGCGCGGCGTCGCGCGGTGTGCACGCCGCCGAAGAACAGGTTGGGCTCGGGCCAGGCCTCGGCGTCCGGGTAGGCGGCGAGCAGTGCGGCGCGGTCGTCCGGGTCCAGCAGGTCCTCGAAGCTGAGCTTGCCGGTCTTCTCCAGGTGCAGGCGGGGGGCGGCGACGGCCTCTTCGAGGGGCAGCCCGCGGTCGATCAGGTTGACGATCACCTGCAGGATGGCGGTCCGGATCCGGTTCGAGCCGCCGGAGCCCATGGCCGTGATGCTGCCGTCGGCGCCGCGCATGATGGTGGGCGCCATGATGGTGGAGAGGCGGGTGGCCGGGCGCCAGGCGTGAAAGCCGCCGGGGTTCAGGTCCTCCTCGCCCAGCATGTTGTTCAGCATGAAGCCGTGGCGGCCCACCATGTAGCCGTTGCCCTCGCCATTGGTCACGGTGGCGGCGGCCGCGTTGCCCTCGGCGTCGATGACGCTGATATGGGTGGTGCCGCGCGTCGCCGGGGTGTGGGCCGCGAGGCGCGACAGGTGCCGCCGGATCAGGTCCGGGTCCGCCAGCTCGGCGAGCGTACGGCTCTGCTCGGCCCGCGCCCTGTTGGTCTCCGCCATGGCTCGGGCGAGATCGAGCGGGCCCGGCGCGCGGTCGTCGCTGTCGAGGAGGCCCAGACCGAAGGCGATCAGCGGCCCGCTCGCCGCCGGCGCCGGGTTGAGCGCGATCCGGGCCGGGCCATGGCGCCAGCCGAGCGGCTCCCTGACCTCGACCCGGTAGGCGCTCAGGTCCTCGAACGTCAGATGGCCGCCATGGGCCTCGGCCTCCGCGACGATGGCGCGGGCCGCCTCGCCCTCGGTGAAGAGTCGGGGCCCCTCCTCGGCCAGCGCCTCCAGCGTCTCGGCGAAGTCCGGGTTGGCATAGATCTCGCCGCCTTGGAGCAGGCGCCCTTCCGGCGCGAAGGTGGCGCGCGCGCCCTCGCTGGCGAGCAGGATGGGCGCCACGATGGTGAACAGATAGGCGTGGAAATCGGTCATGGCGACGCCCTCGCGCGCCGCCTTGGCGGCAGGCGCCACCAGGCGCGCCATGGGCAGCCGGCAGAGGCGCTCATGCACGGCGAACAGGCCCTGGGCGAAGCCGGGCACGGCGGTGGCGCCGGCGCCGATGTGG
>JAKSBI010000478.1 GCA_022361215.1 Hyphomicrobiales bacterium
TAAGGCGGTAAGCCCCCATAGCCCATCCAGTGCTCTACCCCCGAGAGTATTCATCCGACGCTCTACCTAAATAGATTTCGCGGAGAACCAGCTATTTCCAGGTTTGATTGGCCTTTCACCCCTAGGCACAGATCATCCCCCCATTTTTCAACATAGGTGGGTTCGGCCCTTCAGTGCGTGTTACCGCACCTTCAGCCTGTCCATGCCTAGATCACCTGGTTTCGGGTCTAATTCGTCGAACTGAGCGCCCTATTCAGACTCGCTTTCGCTGCGCCTACACCTATCGGCTTAAGCTTGCTCGGCAAATTAAGTCGCTGACCCATTATACAAAAGGTACGCCGTCACCCCGCCATCAAATCATTCGAGATGGCGCTTGACGCGATCCATCAGCGCACGGCGACTTCGGCCGTCATGCTTCAAGATACGCTCACGATCCCGCGCCGCCCTGGATGTCAGATAGGCCTCCACAAAAATGAGGCGCCACTGACGGCCGCGCGTCGATCTGTTTTGCCCAGCATTGTGGGCGTCAAGCCTGCTTTCAACGTCACTCGAATAACCGATGTAGAAGTCGCCCTGCTCACTCTGGAGCAGATATACGAAAACATCGCGTCGAATGATTTGAAGGCGGGGCTCCGACTGTTTGTAGGCATCCGGTTTCAGGGTCTCTTTCACTCCCCTTGTCGGGGTTCTTTTCACCTTTCCCTCACGGTACTTGTTCGCTATCGGTCGGCAAGGAGTACTTAGGCTTGGAGGGTGGTCCCCCCATGTTCAGACAGGATTTCACGTGTCCCGCCCTACTCGAGGCTTATGCTCGGAATTACCTGTACGGGGCTATCACCCACTAAGGCCCAACTTTCCAGAAGGTTCCAGTTGTCCTTGCATAAGCACTGGCCTGGTCCGCGTTCGCTCGCCACTACTGACGGAGTCTCGGTTGATGTCCTTTCCTCCAGGTACTGAGATGTTTCAGTTCCCCGGGTTCGCCTCGCTGCCCTATGAATTCAGACAGCGATGACCCCGAAGGGCCGGGTTTCCCCATTCGGAAATCCACGGATCAAAGCTTGTTCGCAGCTCCCCATGGCTTATCGCAGCGTACCACGTCCTTCATCGCCTCTTGCCACCAAGGCATCCACCGAATGCCCTTAGGTCACTTGATTGCTCTCATTATCAATGCTCACCCCGAGCGCCGACGCGATTGGCGACGGCACACAAGAGCGGCCATTGACAGAGATCAAGACCAGTATCATCGAGATCCACCCGACGGCGACGCGGTCGGTCACCGACATGAGCGCATACATGCGTATGCCATGCTGCCCCTCTCTCGAGGCCTCAGGTAAATCCCCTCTTCACGATGTAAAAGGATCTTCTCAGCTTACTTCCCACTCTCCGCCACGACGGGCGGCGCAGGAATTCCGTTCTTTCTCTCGAGCGCGCTTCTACTGAACTATCGGCCAGCCTCCCCTGCCGGCTGCACGATCCGTAAGGTCCGGTGCACAATCAAAGCTGGCTTGCCAGCCGAAGCCTTGGCAAAGGCTGGTGGAGCCAGACGGGATCGAACCGACGACCTCCTGCTTGCAAAGCAGGCGCTCTCCCAACTGAGCTATGGCCCCTTAGAAACCAGAACTCAGAATCCGGTCACGCCCATCGACCGATCGTCGATGGCGTCAGCCGTCGTGACAGTCCACGCCCAGGCACCCGTCCTCACTGCTTCCGATTTCCGTCTTGAGACTTCGAATTCAGGATGGTGGGCCTGGGTAGACTTGAACTACCGACCTCACGCTTATCAGGCGTGCGCTCTAACCACCTGAGCTACAGGCCCGACAGAAAGCGTGCGCTCTATCGAGAAGAAAGAGAAACGAAGACGGCGGAATCCCGCGTCGTCTGACGATGTATCCTGCATTGCAGGACGCATCTTTTGTTCCAAGTCGAACCGATATGGGAGTGAGATCCCATGAAGGCTCTTCCTTAGAAAGGAGGTGATCCAGCCGCAGGTTCCCCTACGGCTACCTTGTTACGACTTCACCCCAGTCGCTGACCTTACCGTGGTCGGCTGCCTCCGAAGTTAGCGCACCGCCTTCGGGTAAAGCCAACTCCCATGGTGTGACGGGCGGTGTGTACAAGGCCCGGGAACGTATTCACCGCGGCATGCTGATCCGCGATTACTAGCGATTCCGACTTCATGCACTCGAGTTGCAGAGTACAATCCGAACTGAGA
>JAKSBI010000095.1 GCA_022361215.1 Hyphomicrobiales bacterium
CCTGGGCTTCTGCACCATAGAGCGTTCCAGGCAACGCCGGAAGGCCAAGCTTGGCCGCCGGCAGACTAATCCGGACGGGGCGTGACATTTTCGCAACGGCCGCCGGCGCGCCGACCCTCGGATCGGTCAAGTAAGGCCACCGGGAAATTCTGGCGTCTCTGCAATCCGACAACAGTCGATCTACGTATACACTTGTTAGAACGGCGCGTGGCCAGCCACTTCGGCCACACCGCCGAAACATCGTCTCAGAGTTGGACGGCGATGCGGCAGCACGAACACATCGAAACAGTTGACGACCGCCGAGACGCGGCCGACCGGATCCGCAATGAGCTGCTCAAGCTCCTCAGATTGACTGAGCGGAGCGACCTGAAGATGGTCCGGCATCTGATCTACATGGCCATCATGGAAGCCACCTCGACGCTGGAGGACCCCAGCTCCGTCGCGCGCGGGCAGCGCCCCCGGGACACGGACAGCTCGAACGCCGCGCCCCGCTGAGGCCGTTGCCGGGCTCCGAATCGTCCGCCGGACAGCAGATTCGCATGCCCGTCGGTTGATGGGCTCACATGTCCTATTTATAGTATCACCAGACCAATCGGCTCGGGATGCGGAAGGAGAGGCCACCGCGACACCCCCCACCACTGCCAACCGGCTCCGGCAAGCCCGGCGGACAGAGGCTGACGCCTGGCTGCGCGCGTTTCGACGGAACGGCCGCGCGAGCCGAGCCTGGACAAGGATATCGGCGGCTTTAGGGTCCTCCCATACCTTGCCGCTGCAGAGCCGGCACCGGCAGCCAAGGCCGGTGCCGGCTTCCTGATTGTGTCCGATCGGACACCCGACACGGGGCGACGGGCACCGTGGATCCCTTCTTTTTGCAGGGCACGAGGCGTTACGTCATCGACCTGCATCGAGCGGGGCGAAATTGTCTTTACAGGCACGGCGAAAGCGGCCCATAGCGACAAGACGCTGATGGACGCCGACCTATGGGTCGGATGAGGAGAGATGCGAGGAGGCATATGCAGGATTTTGTTCAGCAGGGCGGCTATGTGGAGAACCCGGGCCAGGTGCGCGAGCTGGCGCGCGCCATCCGCCAGGGGGCGCTGACGGCGACGGCCCTGGTGCGCCGCTGCCTCGACCGCATCGCGGCCGTGCAGCCGCATGTGGAGCCGTGGCGCGAGGTCGATGGCGAGCGCGCGCTGCGCATCGCCGCGGAGCGCGACCGCGAGGTGAGCGAAGGCCGCATCCGAGGCCCGCTGCACGGGTTGCCCGTGGGCGTGAAGGACATCATCGACGTGGAGGGCCTGCCGACGCGCTGCAACGCCCTCTGGCGCGCCGACGTCAAGCCCGCGAGGCACGACGCCGAGGTCGTGCTGGCGCTGAAGGCGGCCGGCGCCATCATGCTCGGCAAGCTGCACACCACCGAGTTCGCCTTCTTCGACCCCTCGCCCGCCCGCAATCCCCAC
>JAKSBI010000284.1 GCA_022361215.1 Hyphomicrobiales bacterium
CATTGCCAGCTCCGCTACGTCTCCGAGACCGATGCGGACCGCATCGTTCCGGCGCTGCGCGAGCACCTGGACGCGCATGGCTTCGGCATGGTCGAGGTGGAGCCGCCGCCGCCGTCGAACGCCGGCGGGTTCACGGCCTCGCGCACCGACCTGGACGACCCCTGGGCGGTCTGGGTGCGCCAAGCCATCGAGCGCAACACCGGCGTCTCGCCCGCCGTCATCCCGCATACGGGCGGGTCCATCTGCAACGACATCTTCACCGACCTGATCGGCATTCCCGCCATCTGGATCCCGCACTCCTACACCGGCTGTTCGCAGCATGCCCCCAACGAGCATGTGCTGATGGCAGGCTATCGCAGCGCCATGGAGCTCATGACCGCGCTCTATTGGGACCTGGGCGAGGGAGGCACGCCGGGTCACGCCTGACACCATCGACACGGGGGAGTTCGCGTTTCATGTCTCGAGAGCAAGCCGTTGCCCATGCGCTGAACGTATTCGACGACGAGGGGGGCGGCTACTTCGCCGAGCTGGCCGAGTGCGTCGCCATACCGACCGAAAGCCAGCGGCCGGACAGTCTGCCGGAGCTGCAGCGCTATCTCAGCGACGCCATGACGCCGCGCTTCGAGGCTCTGGGCTACGACTGCCGGATCTATGAGAACCCGGTCGAGGGCTGCGGGCCCGTGCTGCTGGCCTCGCGCATCGAGGGCGACGATTTGCCGACGGCCATCGGCTACGGCCATGGCGACGTGATCCTGGGCCAGGAGGGCGAGTGGGCCAACGACCGCAGCCCCTGGACGCTCTCCTTCGAGGGCGACCGCATCTATGGCCGCGGCACGGCCGACAACAAGGGCCAGCATCTGGCTCATATCCTCGCGCTCAGGGCCGTGCTCGCGACCCGCGGCAAGCTCGGCTTCAACTCCAAGTTCATCATCGAGATGGGCGAGGAGAACGGCTCCAAGGGCTTCCAGGAGGTGATCGCGCAGAACCGCGACGATTTCGCCGCCGACTTCTATTTCGCCTCCGACGGGCCGCGCGCCGACATCGCGCGGCCGAACATCTCGCTCGGCAATCGCGGCTGCTGCAACTTCGATCTGGTCGTGGACCTGCGCGAGGGCGGGCATCATTCGGGCAACTGGGGCGGGCTCTTGGCCAGTCCCGGCATCATCCTCTCCCACGCCATCGCCTCCATCGTCGACGGCCGCGGCAAGATCCTGGTCGACGCCTGGCGGCCCGAGGGCATCCCCGACAGCGTGTTCGCGGCGCTCAAGGGCGTGGAGCGGGACGCGGGCCCCGACGCGCCGGAGATCGACGACGACTGGGGCGAGCCCGGCTTCTCGCGCTCCGAGAAGGTGAGCGCCTGGAACTCCTTCGAGATCCTGGCCCTGAAGATCGGCAACCCCGAGAAGCCGCTGAACGCGGTCCCGCCGAGCGCCAGGGCCCGCTGCCAGCTTCGCCACGTTGTCGAGACGTCGAGCGACCGCATCGTCGCCGATCTGAGGGCGCATCTGGACGCGCACGGCTTCCAGGCCGTGCGCATCGAGGAGCCGCCCGCCGCCAATCAGGGCCTGTTCAAGGCCGCGCGCACGAACCCGGACCACCCCTGGGCCACATGGCTGAAGGCGGCGGTGGACCGCGGCGGCAAGGGGGACTGCGCGGTGGTGCCGTGCTCCGGCGGCTCCAACGTCACCGGCATCATCGAGGCCGAGCTCGGCATCCCGTTCTCCTGGCTGCCCATGAGCTACATGGGCTGCTCCCAGCACGCGCCGGACGAGCATATCGTCAAGCCGCTGATGCGCAACGGCATGGCGCTGATCGCGGGCGTCTACTGGGACCTGGGATCGAGCGACATGGGGTACCGGCCATGACCGAGCCCTGCGATCTGAGCGCCGTCGAGGCGCGCCGGCTGATCGGGACCAAGGCGCTTTCGCCCGTCGAGCTGCTGGAGAGCTGCCTCACCAGGATCGAGCGCGTCGACGGCGCGCTCAACGCGGTGGTGGCGATGGACGCCGAGCGGGCGCGCGAGGACGCCGAGGCGGCGGAAGCGATGGTCATGGCGGGCGAGCCGCTCGACGAGCTGCACGGCCTGCCCGTGGGGGTCAAGGACCTGCAACCCACCGAGGGGCTGCGCACCACCTGGGGCTCGCTGATCTACGAGGACCATGTGCCCGAGGCCGACGATCCGATGGTCGCCAATGTGCGCGAGGCGGGCGGCATCGTTCTGGCCAAGACCAACACGCCCGAGTTCGGCGCCGGCGCCAACACCAAGAACAGGGTCTTCGGCGCCACCGGCAACCCCTTCGATCCCGTCAAGACCTGCGGCGGCTCCTCGGGCGGCTCGGCGGTGGCCGTCGCCACCGGCATGATGCCCGTCGCGACCGGGTCGGACTATGGCGGCAGCCTGCGCACGCCGGCGTCGTTCTGCGGCGTCGCCGGCTTCCGGCCGTCCCCCGGCGTGGTCCCGGCGACCACCAGCGCCGTGGGCCTGTCGCCCTTCTCGGTGCTCGGCCCCATGGGGCGCACCGTGGCCGACACCCA
>JAKSBI010000255.1 GCA_022361215.1 Hyphomicrobiales bacterium
CCGTCGATGGCCACGGCCAGCCCGTCCTCCAGGTGCGGCGCGAGCGCGGGGTAGCGCTCGCCGAGCTGGCGGAAGAGCTGGCGGATGGTCGCTGCCTCCAGCTCCAGCTCGGTCTCGCCGCCGGTGAACTGGCCGAGGGTGCCGGCGAGCACGACGCGGGCCATGGGCGCTATCCGGCCCCGCCGTTGGCGCGCTTGGCCTCGATGGCTGCGAGCACCTTGGGCGGCGACATGGGCAGCTCCTCGAAGCGGATGCCGGTGGCGCTCGCGATGGCGTTGGCGATGGCCGCCATGGGCGGCACGATGGGCGTCTCGCCGACACCGCGCACGCCGTAGGGGTGGCGCGGGTTCGGCACCTCGACGATGACCGTGTCGATCATCGGCACGTCGGAGGCGACGGGGATGCGATAGTCGAGAAAGCCCGGGTTCTCCAGCTTGCCGTCCTCGCCGTAGATGTACTCCTCGTTGAGCGCCCAGCCGATGCCCTGCACAGCGCCGCCCTGATACTGACCCTCCACATAGCTCGGATGCACGGCGCGGCCGGCGTCCTGCAGGACCGTGTAGCGGATGACCGTGACGCGGCCCGTCTCCGGGTCCACCTCCACGTCGACCACATGGGTGCCGAAGCTGGGTGCCGCGCCCGCGGCGTTGATGCGGGAGTAGCCGACGATCGGCCCGCCGGTCTTGCCGGCCATGCGGGCGATCTCCTCCAGGGACATGGGATCGAACTTGCCGGCATTGTCGCCGGCGGGCCGAGCGTGACCGTCCTCCCATTCCACGGCGTCCTCCGGGATCTCCCAGATCGCGGCCGCCCGTTTGCAGAGCTCTTGCTTGACGTCGCGCGCGGCCAGCACCGCCGCCATGCCGCTGGAGAAGGTGGCGCGGCTGCCGCCCGTCAGGAAGTTGTAGCCGAGCACGCTGGTGTCGCCGATCAGCGGACGGATCTTGTCGAGCGGCACGCCCAGCTCCTCCGCCGCCATCATGGCGATGGAGGCGCGCGAGCCGCCGATGTCCGGTGTGCCCGCCGTCAGCGTCGCCGTGCCGTCCTCGGCCAGCGCGAGCGAGACGCAGGTCTCGCCGCCGATGTTGAACCAGAAGCCCGACGCCACGCCGCGGCCCTGGTTGGGCCCGAGCGGCACCTTGTAGTGGTCGAGCGCCTGCGCCTGCTCCAGTGTCTCCACCAGGCCGATGGGTCCGAATTTGGGCCCGTAGGCCGCCTGGGTGCCTTCCTTGGCGGCGTTCTTCAGGCGGAGCGCGATGGGGTCGAGATCGAGCGTCTTGGCGATCTCGTCGACGACGGACTCGACCGCATACTCCGAGATCGGCCCGCCGGGCGCGCGATAGGCGGCGACCTTCGGCCGGTTCGAGACCACGTCGTAGCCGACCACCTTGACGTTCTCCAGGTCGTAGGGCGCGAAGGCGCACATGGCGCCGGGCTGCACGGGCGAGCCCTGGAAGGCGCCGGCCTGATATTTGAGCAGGGCCTCGCCGGCGGTGATGCGGCCGTCCTTGCTGGCGCCGATCTTGACCCAGATCTTGGCGCCGGAGGTCGGGCCGGTGGCCCAGAACACCTCGCGCCGGTTCATCACCATCTTCACCGGCCGCCCGGACTTGCGGGATAGCGCCAGCGCAACGGGCTCCATATAGACCACGGTCTTGCCGCCGAAGCCGCCGCCGATCTCCGAGGCCGTGACGCGGATTTGGCTGGTGTCGAGGCCCAGGAGCCGGGCGCAATGGGTGCGCACCACATAGTGGCCCTGGGTGGTGCACCAGAGCTCCGCCTGGCCGTCCTCGGACATGCTGGCGACGCAGGCATGGGGCTCGATATAGGCCTGGTGCACCGGCTGTGTCTTGAAGGTGCGCTCGATCACGACGTCGGCTGCGGCGAAGCCCGCCTCCACGTCGCCATGGCCGAACTCGACCCGCTTGGCCACGTTGGAGGGTTGCTCCGGCGGCGGCTCGACGCCTGCCGTGATCATGTCATCGTGCAGCAGCGGCGCGTCCGGCGCCATTGCCTCCTCCACGTCGATGACGTGGGGCAGCGGCTCGTAGTCGACCTGGATCAGCTTCAGCGCCTCTCTGGCGATGGAGGCGCTGGTGGCGGCGACTGCCGCGACCGCATGGCCCTCGTAGAGCACCTTCTCGCGCGCCATCACGTTGCGCACGATGTCGCGATAGTTCACCAGCATCTCGCCGGCGGGCACGAACTCCGACGCCATGTCGTTGAAGTCGTCGCGAGTGACGATCGCTTTGACGCCGGGCAGCGCTTCGGCCGCCGAGGTGTCGATGGACTTCAGGATGGCGTGCGGATGCGGGCTCCTGAGGATGCGGCCGACGAGCTGTCCCGGCATGTTGTAGTCGGCGCCGAACTTGGCGCGGCCTGTGACCTTGTCCACGCCGTCCGGGCGCACGGGCCGGGTGCCGACCCATTTGTTCTGCTGCGTGCCTTTGTCCTTGACTTTCTCCAGCATGGCCTACGCTCCTCTCATCTCGGCGGCGGCGTCGAGCACCGCGTGGACGATCTTGTCATAGCCCGTACATCGACAGAGATTGCCGGCGAGCCAGTAGCGGACCTCCGTCTCGCTCGGGTCCGGATTGCGGTCGAGCAGCGCCTTGGCGGCGACCAGGATGCCGGGCGTGCAGACGCCGCATTGCAGTGCCGCGTGCTCCAGGAACTTGGTCTGAAGCGGATGCAGCTCCTGGCCGTGGGCCATGCCCTCGATGGTCTCCACGGCCTGGCCTTCAAGCTCGCCGGCCAGCACCAGGCAGGCGCAGACCAGCCGGCCGTTCAGCATCACGCTGCAGGCGCCGCAGTCGCCCGTTCCGCAGCCCTCCTTGGTGCCGGTCAGATGCAGCTCGTCGCGCAGGACGTCGAGCAGCGTCTGGTCGGCCTCGCAGAGGACGTCCGTATCGTCGCCGTTGACGGTAAATGAGACGTGATGCTTCTTCATGACTGTGCCCTGGCCCGCTCCACTGCGATTGCGGCGGCGCGGCGCGCCAGCACGCCCGCCACCTTGATGCGAAAGTCCTTGGTGCCGCGCTTGTCGTCGATGGGCCGGCAGGCGGCGCGCGCCGCCGCGTCCAGCCGCTCCATCGCGCCGTCGTCGAGCGTGCTGCCGACAAGCGCCTCGGCCGCTTCCGGCACCAGCAGCGGCCGCTCCGCCACCGCGCCGAGGCCGACGCGCGCCGCCTCGCAGACGCCATCGGCGTCGAGGCTGAGGCTCACGCCCGCGCCCACCACCGCGATATCCATCTCGGTGCGCGGAATGAAGCGCAGATAGGCGTCGCCCGATCCGGCCGGCCGCGCGGGCAGGTGGAAGGAGACCAGGATCTCGCCCTTGGCGAGCGCCGTGCGTCCGGGGCCGGTCACCACGTCCTCCACCGCCACCTGCCGTTCGCCGTCGGGCCCGACGACGGTGGCCGTGGCGCCGGCCGCGATCAGCGCCGGGGTGGTGTCGGCCGCGGGCGAGGCGTTGCAGAGGTTGCCGCCCATGGTGGCACGGCCCTGGATCTGGGTCGATCCGATCAGCCCGGCCGCCTCGACCACGCCGGGCCATTGGGCGGCAAGCGCCTCATGCTCCGTCAGCTCCGCCGCCGGCACCGCGGCGCCCACCCGGAAGCCGTCCGCCTCGGGCGCGATCTCGCGCATCTCCGGAATGCGTTTCAGATCGATCACCAGCTCGGGCTCGATCAGCTCCGAGCGCAACTGCACCAGCAGGTCGGTGCCACCGGCCAGCAGGCGCGCCCCGGGGGAGGCCGAGGCGAGCAAGCCGATGGCGGCGTCAAGCGTGTCTGGGGCTTGGTAGTCCATGGGCGGCACATCTCTTTTTTCAGGGTTTTGGCGGCGGCGCAGGGGCCATCCTGTCGGACTTTAAGCATAAGCGTCCGACCCCCGGTCTTGCTAGCCCGGATTTGTTTCGGGACGGCAAGCGCAATCGCCCGGCGCCGGATGCCGGTGCCGGGCGATCGAAGGAGGTGTGGAGGTGCGGCCTGGGAAGGCCGCGTCAGACTGCCGGGCCTCAGGAGCCTCTTTCGCGAAGCTGATCCAAGCTCAGATGGGGCTTCGGGCTGTGTGGGCTGGAACCGTCATTCGGGTGCCGGTAGACCGGTCCTCTGGCCTGGCGTCTGCGCTTTGCCGCATCCATGGCATCGAAGGCCTCGGCGGTCGACGCCTGAAGCTGCTGCAGCTGCGTGCGTGCGCGCTGCTCGGCGCTCCGGTAGCAGTCCCGCTGCTTCCGCAGCGCCTCTTCGCTGTCGGCGGGCTTCGGCTGCTCGCCCTCGGCGGCGGCCGCGGCCATGATCGACGTCGACGTCTCGGCCGGCTTCGCCGTTTCGGTCTTCGGCTCGTCGGGCTTCTCGGCAGTCTCCGCCTCTGGCTCGTCGGCATCCGCCTTGGGCGTCTCGTCGGCTTTGGCGGTCTCGGTCTCGTCGTCGGCCTTGGTCTCGGACGCCTCGGCGGCGTCTTCCCCTGTCGGTTTCCCGGCGGTCTTGGTCTCGGCCTTGGCCTTCGTCACGGGCGCGGCGGCGGTCGTTTCGCAGTCGGGCTCCGGCAGGCCGGCGAGCAAATCGGGCGCCGGACGCGACATCGCCGCGACGCGCTGCGCCTCGTGGATTTGCGGATGACAGCCGGCGAGCCCGATTGCGAGGGCCGCGGGGCCAATCAGAAGGCTGGGGATGGCAGGATGTCGGCGCATGGGTAACCCTCCCGAGAGCGACGTCGTTGCCCCCCGCACTCTCAAGTCTACTCAGCCATGTGGTGTCAGTATGGTGCCCGTTTGGCGCGATTTCGCAGAAGCTGGGGCCATTCCGGGGCGGAGGGCCGTTGTTTC
>JAKSBI010000810.1 GCA_022361215.1 Hyphomicrobiales bacterium
GCTGCGCAGCGTGCACACCCTCGTCGCCAAGAGCGGCGCGCTGGAGATGAACCGCGACATTCTGAGCAACACGCTCCCCGGCACCGGCAAGGTGACGCTGAGCGTGGCGCCGGGCGCCGCGCTCGACGTGCCGGGCCTGCTGTTGGCGCTCGACCGCTACCCCTATGGCTGCGCCGAGCAGATCACCAGCCGCGCCCTGCCGCTGCTCTACGTCAACGCCATCGCCACGCGCACCGGCCTGGCCACGGAAGCGGACCTGCCGAAACGCATCCAGACGGCCATCGACCGGGTGCTCGGCATGCAGACGTCGAGCGGCGGCTTCGGCCTCTGGGCCCCCGTCGGCCGCGACATGTGGCTGACCGCCTACGTCACCGATTTCCTCTCCCGGGCCCGGGAGCGCGACTACACCGTCCCCGACGTGGCCTTCGATCAGGCCATGGACCGGCTGACCAACTACGTGGCCAACACCTCGAATATCGAGGCCAATGGCGGCGCGTTGGCCTATTCGCTGTACGTGCTGGCCCGCGCCGGGCGCGCCAATGTGGGCGATCTGCGCTACTTCGCCGATGCCAAGATCGACGCCTTCAAGAGCCCGCTCGCCAAGGCGCAACTGGCCGCCGCGCTCGCCATGCTCGGCGACACCGAGCGCGCCGACCGGGCCTTCGGCGCGGCGCTGCGGGCCTTCGAGGCCGAGGACGCCAAGCGGACCAGCCGGCCGGACTACGGCTCGCCGCTGCGCGACCGCGCCGGCCTCTTGACGCTCGTCGCCGAGAGCGGCGTGCGCAAGGCGGCCATCCCCGCCATCGCCCGCCGGCTCTCCGAGGCGCGCACCGAGCGGGCCTACACCTCGACCCAGGAGAACGCCTGGCTGCTGATGGCGGCGCACGCCCTCTACGCGGAGGCGCGCAAGCTCTCGCTGACGCTCAATGGCGAGGCGCACGAAGGCGCGATCTTCGAGACCTACAGGGCGGACGACCTGGCGGATTTGGCCGTCAAGGTCGTGAACACGGGCGACGCGCCGGTGACGGCAACGGTCACCGTCGCCGGCTCGCCCCTGGTGCCGCCGCCCGCCGCCGCCCAGGGCTTTACGCTGGAACGGCGCACCTACGGCATGGACGGCAAGCCCGTGACCCTCGACACCGTGGCGCAGAACGCGCGCATCGTGGTGGTGCTGCGCGCCACCGAGATCGAGGCCAAGCACGCCCGCGTGGTGCTCGCCGACCACATCCCGGCGGGCTTCGAGATCGAGAACCCGCGGCTCGGCAATGGCGCGAGCCCACAGTTCCCCTGGCTCGAGCGGCTGAGCTTGCCGGAGCACACGGAGTATCGCGACGACCGCTACGTCGCCGCCTTCAACCTGCGCAACCGCAAGCCCGGCGTGGTGACCGTGGCCTATGTGATCCGCGCCGTGACGCCCGGCCGCTACGCCCATCCGCCCGCCGTGGTGGAGGACATGTACCGGCCGGAGCGCTTCGCCCGCACGGCCTCCGGCACGGTCGAGGTCACGGGCGACGGGCGCTGAGCCATGTGGAGGGCGCTCGCCAAGCCCTGGCGACTGGCGGCGGCGCTCTCCGCCGCGACCGTGGCTGCGGCTCTCGTTCTGGCGGGCGCCATCGCGGTCGCCCTCGACCGCCTAGGCCCGCCGCCGATCGCAGCGGCGGACGAGACCTCGGTCGTGGTGCTGGACCGCAAGGGCCGGCTGCTGCGCCCCTTCGCCACGCGCGACGGGCGCTGGCGGCTCGCCATCGCGCCCGAGCGGGTCGACCCGCGCTATATCGATCTCCTGCTGGCCTATGAGGACAAGCGCTTCCACGCGCATCGCGGCGTCGACCCGCTGGCGGTGCTGCGCGCCGGCTGGCAGCTCGTCTCCAACGGCCGGGTGGTGTCCGGCGCCTCGACGCTCACCATGCAGGTGGCCCGCCTGCTGGAGCCCCGTACGGACCGCTCCGTCGCCACCAAGCTCAAGGAGATGCTGCGCGCCGTCCAGCTCGAAGCGCAGCTCAGCAAACGGGAGATCCTGGCGCTCTATCTCAAGCTCGCCCCCTTCGGCGGCAACCTCGAAGGGCTGCGCGCCGCATCGCTGGCCTATTTCGGCAAGGAGCCCTACCGGCTCGCCCTGCACGAGGCGGCGCTGCTGGTCGCCCTGCCCCAGTCGCCCGAGCGCCGCCGTCCCGACCGCTTCGCGCGCGCCGCCAAGAGCGCCCGCGACCGGGTCATCGACCGCGCCCTGAAAGCCGGCGTCATCGAGACGGGCGACGCGCTGGCGGCGAAGGCCGGCCCCGTGCCCGAGCGGCGCCGGCCCTTCCCGATGCTCGCCGCTCATCTGGCACAGGCGGAGGTGGCCCGCGCGCCCGCGCAGCGGTCCCACACGCTGACCGTCGACCGGGACCGGCAGGCCGCTCTGGAGGCGCTGGCCCGCGCACGGGCCGCGCAGCTCGGCCCCCGCCACTCCGTGGCCATCCTGGCGCTGGACCACGCCACCGGCGAGGTGCTGGCCCATGTGGGCTCGGCCGGGTTCCTCGATGCCCGGCGCTTCGGGCAGATCGACATGACCCGAGCCGTGCGCTCGCCCGGCTCCGCGCTGAAGCCCTTCATCTACGGTCTCGCCTTCGAGATGGGGCTGGCGCACCCGAAGACGCTGATCGAGGATCGGCCGACGCGCTTCGGCGCCTATGCTCCGCGCAACTTCGACAAGGACTATCAGGGCACGGTCAGCGTCGCCGAGGCGCTGCAGATGTCGCTCAACGTGCCCGCCGTGCAGGTGCTGCACGCGGTCGGGCCGACGCGCCTCTTGGCCCGGCTCAGGGTTGCAGGCGCGCGGCTGGCGCTGCCGCAGGCCGAGACGCCGGGGCTCGCCGTCGCGCTCGGCGGCGTCGGCATCCGGCTCGTGGATCTGGCCCGGCTCTATGCGGCCGTGGCGCGCGGCGGCGAGAGCGTGGGCCTGCGGCACCGCTTCGAGGCGCCGGCCCCGGTCTTCCCGGGCGATACGCGCGCGGCCGAGCCGCCACGCCTGCTCACGCCCACGGCCGCCTGGTACGTGGCCAAGACGCTGAGAGGAACGCCGCCGCCCGAGAACGCGGCCTGGGAGGCGATCGCCTTCAAGACAGGCACGTCCTACGGCTATCGCGACGCCTGGGCCGCAGGCTTCGACGGCCGCCACGCCATCGCGGTCTGGACCGGGCGGCCCGACGGCGCGCCCGCCCCTGGCCTCACCGGCATCAACGCCGCCGCCCCCATCCTGCACGAGGCCTTCGCGCGCCTCGGCCCCACGCGCGCGCCGTTCCGGCCCGCCCCGGCCACCGCCATCGTCGGCGACACCGCCGACCTGCCGCCGCCGCTGCGGCACTTCCGGGGCGCCCAGGGGTCGCTGCAGGCGGCCGGTGCCGGCGGGCCGCAGATCGCCTTCCCACCCGCCGGCGCCCGCGTCGAGGTGCAACGCCGGGACGCGGAGGTCGCCTTCAAGGCCGATGGCGGCGCCCTGCCCCTCACCTGGTTCGTCAACGGCAGCCCGCTCCGCGCCGGCGCCCACCGCCGCAATGCCTTCTGGCGCCCCGACGGCCGCGGCTTCGTCCGCCTCACCGTCATGGACAGAAGCGGCCGCACCGACAGCGTGGTATTCCGGGTGGAGCACGCGGAGTAGCCCCGGAGACCCGCTCTGGATTGCCCTACCCGCCAGGGGGAGGGGAAGCACAAACTGGGCCCGTGCGTTGTCACATAGTCCAGTAGCTTCGGGGCTCGGTTGCTTTCGTCCGAACTCAGCCCTGGGCCTCAGCTCCCCACGGTCATCGGCGCCACCAGGCGGCGCAGCGCGGCGACGATGCTGAGCGGGGTGATGCGGCCGGTGCGCGGGTTCTCGGCGCTGGGCAGGTTCTCGATGCACATGGAGATGTCGGCGCTGTCGGACTCCAGCACCACGGTCTGAGAGTTGCGGTCGATGGCGGGGTCGGCCCAGATCTCGACTTGCGTCTTGTCGGGGCCGATGCCGGCGAGCGAGAGCGCCGCGGCCACGTTGACGTTGGCGGGGAAGCCCTTCACGGCCTCGCGGGCGGTGCCGCGGAAGATGCACTTCGGCTCGGTCAGGGCGTCGAGGTCGATGCCCTCGGCCTCCACGAAGGGCGCGCCCTTCAGGCCGCGGGGCGGCTTGCGCGTGATCAGGCGCACGGACGCGATGGTGCCCTCGGCGGCGGCACGTACGGCGTCGAGGCCCACGAGCGCGCCGGTGGGCACGACGATGGTGCTGCCCCCGGCCTCGGCCATGGCGACGAGATCGGGCCGCTCAACGAGGACGCCCAGAGTTACGGGAACGAAGATCTTGCCCTTGGGCAGCACGGCCTCGGCGAGCGCCGGGAAAGCCTCCACCGGCATGCATTCGACGATCACGTCCGCATGGTCGGCGATGGTCTCGACGGTGGCGATCTCGGCGGTCAGGCCGGTCTCGGACAGCAGCCGCTCGGCCTTGGCGCGGTCGCGCACCGCCACCGCCGCGAGCCTCAGCCCCGGCACCTCGCCACGGCCGATCCGCCGCGCCACTTCGAGCCCGATGGTGCCGAGCCCGGCGACCCCGACGGTGAGCTCCCTGGTCATCGTCCGCGCCCCGTTGCCGCGCTCAATAGCCGAGCCCGGCGCCGTCCTTGCGCGGGTCCGAGCCGCCGGTCAGCACGCCTTCGTCCCAGTCGATCCAGATCGCCTGCGAGCCGCCGATGGGCTTCGGCGGGCTCACCACCGCGTGGCCACGGGTGCGCAGGCCGTCCTTCACGTCTTCCGGCACGCCGCTCTCCACCTCGACCTCGCCCGTGGCGGGGTTGGGGAAGATGCGCGGCCGGTCCATGGCCTCCTGGATGTCGAGGCCGTCGTCGAAGAACTTGGTCAGGAACTGCATGTGGCCGAAGGCCTGGTAGTGCCCGCCCATGACGCCATAGGGCATGACCACCTTGTCGTCCTTGCTCACCATGCCGGGAATGATGGTGTGCAGCGGTCGCTTGCCGGGCGCGATGCAGTTCGGATGGTCCGGGTCGAGCGAGAAGCTCTGGCCCCGGTTGTGCAGCATGACGCCGGAGCGCGGCGCCATCTGGCAGCTCCCGAAGCCCGAGAACAGCGAGTTGATGAAGCTGCAGGCGTTGCGATCCTCGTCCACCACGGTGATGTAGACCGTGTCCTGATGCGCCATGGCGCTGAACACGGGCAGGTCCGCGACGGCCTTGGCGACATTGATGGAGTCGCGCAGCTCGCGCGCATGATCGTCCGAAAGCAGCCAGGCCTGCGGCACCTCGGCCAGCGCCGGATCGGCGACGTAGAGGTTGCGCTCCTGATAGGCCAGCCGCCCGGCCTCGATCTCGATATGCAGCCGGTCCGCGGAGATGGAGTCGGGACCGCCGATCTCGATGCCTTCCATGATGTTGAGCAAGAGCAGCGCGATGATGCCCTGGCCGTTGGGCGGGCACTGGTGCACACGATATCCGCGGTAGTCGGTGGAGATGGGCTCCACATACTCGCCGCGGGCGGCGGCGAAGTCCTCGAGCGTATGCAGCCCGCCGCGGGCCTGCAGATACTCGACCATGTCCTCGGCGACCTCGCCCGTATAGAAGGCGTCGCGGCCGCTCTCGGCGATCTTCTCCAGCGTCGCTGCCAGCTCCGGCTGGCGGTGCATGGACCCGACAGGGGGCACGCGGTCGCCGGGCAGCATGACCCGCGCCGCCGCGGCGTCGTTTCCGAGCAGCTCGGCCGCGCCGGCAAAATCGACATGCACCCGCGAGGCGATCGGGATGCCCTCGCGCGCCAGGCGGATGGCCGGCTTCAGCAGCTCGCCGAAGGATTTGCGCCCATGGTCCTCGACCAGCCGTTGCCAGGCTTCGACGGCGCCCGGAACGGTCACCACATGAGGCGACTGGCGCTCGAGCGCAGTGATGCCCTGCTCTGCGTACCAGTCGGCGGTCGCCGCCAGGGGCGCCCGGCCCGAGCCGTTATAGGCGACGATCTCCGTGCTGCCCTCCGGCGCGAAAAGGCAAAAACAGTCGCCGCCGATGCCGGTGGAGCCCGGCTCCACCACGCCCTGCACGGCGCAGGCCGCGACCGCGGCGTCGAGCGCGTTGCCGCCCGCCCGCAGCACGTCGATGGCCGTCAGCGTCGAGAGCGGATGCGACGTGCACGCCATGGCTTGCGTGGCGTGAACCGGCGAGCGGCCGGGACGTTCGAGGTTCCTCATGGGAAAAGATCCTTTGCCTCTGAAACGGAGAATCTCCTTCTCGCCACTCTCCCGAACAAAGGGTGGCAAGACCGGAAGACGGCGTTAGACTGTCGCCGCTTATGTAGCACGCTTGCCCCCGCAGCGTGGATCAAAGCAGTCAATCCTGGGAGGAATATATGACAAGGCTTTTCAAGGTGGCGCTGTATTCCGCCGCCGCAGTGGCCCTGATCGGCGCCACTCCCGCATCCGCCGCGGACATTCCCTGCAGCACGGCCAAGCTGATCGTGCCCTGGAAGGCCGGCGGCGGCACCCATGTGATCTTCTCCATCTTCGAGAAGACCATCCAGAGCCTGGACGTGAAGCCGAAGATCAAGGTGGTCACGATCCCCGGTCAGGGCGGCAACAAGGGCGCCAAGGAGGCGGCCAAGGCCAAGCCCGACGGCTGCACGCTGTTCGCCATCCATCAGAGCGCCATCACCAGCTATCTGAACGGCCGCATCGACTACCAGTTCAACAACTTCGAGACCGTCGCGCTGCTGACCTCGACGCCCGACATCGTCGGCGCCTCGGGCCAGGCCCCTTGGAACAGCTTCGACGAGCTGAAAAAGGAGGCCAAAGCCAAGCCCGAGACCATCAAGACCGGCGCCACCTTCGGGTCCACCAGCCAGTTCATGTGGCTGCTTATGGAAGACCTGACGGGCATGAAGTTCAGCTACGTGCCCTATGACGGCACCCGCCAGCGCATGACGGCGCTGCTCTCCAACGCCATCCAGCTCGGCACGCTGAACGTGGCCTCGGGCCGCAAATACATGGAGACGGGCGAGCTGAAGGCCTTCGCCATCGCGGCCGAGGAGCGCTCCAAGCACCTGCCCGACCTGCCGACCCTGAAGGAGCTCGGCGTCGATCTCGTCTACGCCCTGAAGCGCGGCATCGTGGCGCCCAAGGGCACGCCGAAGGAGGTCGTCGAGCACTGGGCCCAGATCTTCAAGAAGGCCGCCGAGGATCCGGACCTGAAGAAGCAGATGGACGCCAAGGGCACCGACGTGAAGTGGGTCGGCCCCGCCGACTACCGCAAATGGGCGGAAAAGACCTACGCGGACCACGAGAAGGTCGCCGTCAAGATCGGCATGTACAAGAAGAAGTAGAAGAGCGCTTTCGCGTGCAAGAGGTCCGGGCGGTCAAATCCGCCCGGATCAACGCTCCCCCTTCAATCGTCATTCCCGCGAAAGCGGGAATCCATTAGCGCTGGCGACGGAGTGGAGGACTTATGTGTGTCCCTCGGCATTTGCATTCGTGAAAGAACCTCAAGGCCTATACGAAACCGCATATGCCAATGGATTCCCGCTTTCGCGGGAATGACGGAGGGGGATTGTTGGACCAAGCCGCCTCGGGACGGGATGTGATGGAACGCCTTAACCGCGACGTTTACATCGCCATATTGCTGCTGGTGGTCTGCGGCGTCTTCTTCTGGGCCAGCTTCGACATCCGCGAGCCTGATTACGGCACGCTGCCGCCCTCGGCCTGGCCGCGGGTCATCCTGGCCGTGCTGACGCTGCTGTCGCTGATCTACCTCTTCCAGTCGCTGCGCCGGGGGCCGGACGCGGCGGAAGAGGACGACGAGGAGCCCGCCCCGAAGGGCCTCGGCGGCTGGCTGGCCAAGTGGCGCAACGTGCTCTGGTGCTTCCTCCTGTTCTTCGCCTATCTGGCCTCGCTGCCCGTGCTCGGCATGCTGATCGGCGGCGTCCTGTTCGTCTTTCTCCTGCTCAACGTGCTGGGCGGCTGGGAGGTGCGCAGGCTCGCCTTCCACGCCACCGTGGCCGTCATCGCCATCGGCTCCATGTGGAGCCTGTTCACCTTCGGCCTCGGCGTGATCCTGCCGCCCGGCATCATCTTCTCGCCGTTCTAAGGCTCGACCCGGGGGGCGCCGCATGATCCTGGAAAACGTCCTGCTGGCCTTTGGCGAGATCGCTACGGTCAAGACCCTGATGCTGATGCTGATCGGGGTCGCGGGCGGGCTGATGGCCGGCGCCATTCCCGGCTTCACCATCGCCATGGCCGTGGTGCTGACGCTGCCCTTCACCTTCGGCATGCCGGCGAGCCAGGGCCTGGCGACCATGATCAGCGTGCTCGTCGGCGGCCTCTCGGGCGGCCTGATGGCGGGCATCCTCACCGGCATCCCCGGTACGCCCTCCTCCGTCGCCACCACCTTCGACGGCTTTCCCATGGCCCGCGGCGGGCAGCCGGGCCTGGCGCTCGGCATCGGCGTCTGGTCGTCCTTCTGCGGCGGTATCATCAGCGCCATCCTGCTGGTGACCTTCGCGCCGCAGCTCGCGCGCATCGGGCTCGAGTTCAACCCTTGGGACTATTTCATGCTGGTGATGTTCGCGCTCACCATCACCGCGAGCCTCTCCGGCGACAACCTCATCAAGGGCCTGATCGCCGGCGCCCTCGGGCTGCTGGTGCGCACCGTCGGCGAGGACGAGGCCATCGGCATGGCGCGCTTCAACTTCGGCAGCGACGCGCTCCTGCAGGGCTTCGACTTCATTGCGGTGCTGATCGGCCTCTTCGCCTTCAGCCAGCTCCTGGCCGACGTGCGCGACCCGGTCATGGCGCGCAAGTCGCTCATGGAGCGCGGCAGCATCGAGGCCAGGATCGAGCACATCCGCGCCATCAAGGAGATCGCCAAGCGCTGGACCACGGTCATCCGCTCGGCCCTCATCGGCACCTTCACCGGCATCCTGCCGGGGGCCGGCGGCTCCATCGCCAACATTCTGGCCTACGACCAGGCCAAGAAGGCCTCCAAGGAGCCCGAGACGTTCGGCAAGGGCACGCCCGAGGGCATCATCGCGCCGGAAAGCTCCAACAACGCCGTCGAGGGCGGCGCGCTCATCACCATGATGGCGCTCGGCATCCCCGGCGACGTCACCACGGCGGTCATGCTCGGCGCGCTGCTGATCCACGGCGTGGTGCCGAGCCCCTCCTTCATCGGCGACGAGCCGGTGCTGGCCTATTCGATCTTCATCGCCTTCTTCCTGGCGACGTTCATGATGCTGTTCCTGCAGTCCTTCATGCTGCGCGTCTTCGTGCTGGTGACGCGGGTGCGCATGTATGTGCTGGCCTGCGTCATCCTCGGCTTCTGCGGCATCGGCGTCTTCGCCATCAACAACGTGCTGTTCGACGTCTGGACGCTGTTCTGGTTCGGCATTCTGGGCTTTCTGATGCGCCAGTTCGGCTTCCCGCTGGCGCCCATGATCCTGGGCGTGGTGCTCGGCAACATCGCCGAGCTGAACCTCTCCCGCGCCATGGCCATCACGCCGGACCTGACGCCCTTCGTGACGCGCCCCTGGTCGCTGTTCTTCTTGATCATCGCGATCTTCTCCGCCATCTTCCCCTGGTACCAGAAGAGCCGCGGCAAGAAGACCTGGACGCTGTTCTACGGGCCGGCGCTGACCATGGCACCAACGCTGCCCTTGTTCATGATGGGCGGCATCGTGCGCCCGACGCTCGCGGTCCTGCTGCTGGCCGGCGGCGCCTACCTGACCGTCCGGGCCTGGAAGACCATGACCGAGCAAAGGGCAGGATCGGCCGCATAGGCCACGAGCGGCAGCCGCCATCGATTCCCCTCCCATTTACGGGGAGGGTTGAAACGCGCCGGCGACGCGGCGTTATTGCGCGCGCTTCAGGGTGATCTCGACAATCTCCTTCTGGTCCCGCGACTTTTCCGGCGAGGCCAGCTTGACGATGCGGCGAAACGAGACGGCGCGCGTCCAGCCGTCGGCGATGTTGATCGTCGCCTTGCCGGACTCCTCGAAAACGATCTTCGCCTTGCCGAGCTGGGCGTCGACCTCCTTCGGGTCGCGCCCCAACCGCTTTGCCATGCGCTTGAAGTTGGCGATCATCGAGGTCAGCATCTGCTTCTCGTCCATATCGACCGTCCAGGCGATGTTCGCGGTGCCGTTCTTGGGCGGCTCGGTGCGCACGGTGACCTTGGAGCTCAGATTGCCCCCTCCGAAGGGGTTGGCGCGCGCCTCCTCGAGCTCCACGGCGCTGCCGACCGGCAGCTCCGCCTGTTGCCAGCGTGCCAGCAGAGAGGCGTCCTTCGCGAACACCAGGGCCAGCGTGCGGTCGTCCATGCGCGTGAACATGGACCGGAGCTGCGCGACGACCTTCTCGTTGGGCTTTCCGGACCTGGACAGGAACTTCAGGGCCCGCTCCAGCGCGGCCTCCCGGTCGGCGATCTTCGTCGGCACGCCGGCACCGTCGGTCTCGAACTCGATCGGGACCATGCTGGCGCTGATCAGGCGCTTCAGTTCGGCGCGCATCTTGTCCGGCACCCCTTCCAGCTTGACGTCCTTCGGGGTCCACAGGAACGTGTAGCCGTCGGCCGTTTTGCCCGTGACCTCCACGTCGTAGGTGATCACCGCGGTCAGCTCCAGGCCGAGCTTCTGGAGCCGGGGCCGCGACTTCTGGCGGCGCACGACCACCGTGGCCTTGTCGCCGACCTTGGCCTTGAACTTGATCGCCACGGTCTCTTCCGCCGGCACGGCGCTCCCCGTCCCCAGCGACAGAGCCACGGCAAACAGAGCAGTCAACAGATAACGCATACGGATACCCCCGCGGATTCGCCCGTCGGCCTGCCCACCCAGGCGGCCGATTCGCGAAGCAGACTGACACAGCACTGAGCGCAGACTGTGGCGGTCAGCAGACTAACGGCGATTGGCGGTGCGGCCGGTAAGCCTCAACCGCATGAATGTTTGAGGGAACGAAGCTTTCATGCGCTTTTCTGACATCTTCGCATGCCAGCATGATCAGATCGTGAACCATCCCCGCACGGTTACAATCCATCATGGACGCCCAAAACGAGCCAATACTGCCCTATGTGGCTTATTTCGCGGCCGCCTATACCGGTCTCACGGTTGTGGTCGGCGGCATCTTCATCGCCTTCGACCTGCCGACAAACAGCGGCATAGGGATCGGGATCATCGTCGCCTCGGCCATCTTTGTGGGCGGCAAATTCGCCAAGGACAAGGGGCGGACGCTCTCGAGGTCCGAACGGCTCAGGATGACCGGACTGTGCTTTCTGACATCGCTCGCGATCTCCGTCCTGATTCTCGTGGGCTTCGTCTTCGGGATGCAGGACGACCAGATCTGGGGCGACATCGCGCTGACGCTTCAGGAGCTTTCGTGGCAACTGATCATCGGCATGGCGACATTGGTCACGGTCATCTATCTGCTCGGCATCTATGTCTCGTTCGGCCTGATTGCGAAGCAGGTTCTGAAGGCCGAGCAGCAAAAAGGGAGGGCCTGACGACCGTCGTCAGAGCCCGCACCAGCCCTCGATGATCTCGCGATAGGCCGTCACCGCCTCGTCGATGCGCGCCACCACGCAGTACTCGTCCGTCTGGTGCGCCATGGCCGCCTCGCCGGGGCCGAGGATGACCGTGGGCGGCTTGCCCATGGCGGGCGTCAGGGCCGAGGCGTCGGTGAAGTAGGTGGCGCTCTCGATTTCGGGCTTCGCGCCGTGGATGCGCTCCATGACCGCGAAGACCTGGGTCATCCAGGGGTCGTCCGGCTCGGTCCAGACGCCGTCGACGTCGATGATGGCCTCCAGCTCGACCTCGGGGCCCAGATAGCTCTCCAGCTCCTCCTTCAAGCGGCCGTGGTCCTGGCTCGGGATGGTGCGGATGTCGAGGCCGAACTCGGCGCGGTCCGGCACCGAGTTGTAGTTGATGCCCCCCTGCACCGTGCCGACATTGAGCGTCGGCCCACCCAGCACCGGGTGCCGCGCCACGTTGAAATCGAAGTCCTCCAGCTTGGCGATGCCGCGCGCGGCCTTGTAGACGGCGTTCACCCCCTTCTCGGGCATGGAGCCGTGGGCCGTGACGCCCGCGGTCACCGCCTTGAGCCAGAGCGCGCCCTTGTGGCCGATCCAGGGCTTGTTCGAGCTCGGCTCGGCCACGACGATGGCGCCGGCCTCTCCGAGCACATCGCCCCTGCGCACGAGATCGAAGGCGCCCTGGCAGGCCACCTCCTCGCCGGCGGTGATCACCAGCACCAGCCCGGGCGTCCCTTCGAGCCGGTCGGCCAGCTCGATCGCCGCCACCACGAAGGCGGCGACGCCGCTCTTCATGTCGGAGGCGCCGCGGCCGTAGAGCTTGCCGTCGGCGATGTCGGCGGCATGCGGGCCGACGGACCAGGGCTGCAGGCCGAGGGGCACGGTGTCCGTATGTCCGGTGAAGCAGAGCGGCAGCTTGGCCCCGTTGCCGCCGATGCGCGCGATCAGGTTGTTGCGGCCCTCGGCCAGCGGGTGATAGGCGATCTCGAAGCCGGCGGCTTCCAGCAGCCGGCCCAGATGCTCCGCGCAGGGCGTCTCGTTGCCCGGCGGATTGACCGTATCGAAGCGGATCAGCTCCTGCGTGAGCTCCACGGCGGAAAGGGTCATGAGTCGTCCCCGCATTCTGGCTATGATCCCGTCTCCGATAGCCCGCTTTGGCCGAGAAAGCAAAGATAGCGAGCGGTCCGGCGCGTTGGCGCGCCCCGCTCTGACCAATACGTGAGTTGTCCGGCGCCGCCGGCGGCTGTACTGCATGCGCCACGCGGAGTTCCCAGCGACGAAGGATGCCCATGACACGCCACCTCTACGACCTCGCCGGCGCCGACGAGCGCTTGCGTTTCAGCCCCTATTGCTGGCGCGCCAAGCTCGCCCTGAAGCACAAGGGCCTGGACGCGGAGACGATCCCCCTGCGCTTCACCGAAAAGGAGCGGATCGGCGAGAGCGGCCAGGACCGCGTGCCGGTCCTGGTCGACAACGGCACCTGGATCTCCGACAGCTGGGCCATCGCCCGCTATCTCGACGACACCTATCCGGAGGCGCCGCCGCTGTTCCCGGACGCGGGCACGCGCGCCGCGGCCCAGTTCATGAACGCCTGGGCCGACGCCACCTTGAACAGGGCCATCCTGCCCCTGGCGGTGCAGGACGTTCACGCCGTCCTGCACGAGAAGGACAAGGCCTATTTCCGGGAATCGCGGGAGGAACGCCTCGGCTGCACGCTGGAGGCCTTTTGCGCCGACCGGGAGGCGGCCCAGACCGGCCTCAACGACGCGCTCGCGCCGCTGGAGCTGCATCTGGGCACCTTCGACTACGTCTCAGGCACCGCGCCGGCCTATCCCGACTATATCGTGCTGGGCTCGCTGCAATGGCTCAATGCCGTCCATGGCGATCCGTGCCTGGCGGCGCTGCCCAAGACCCAGACGTGGTTCGCCCGCATGGCCGATCTCTTCGACGGTTATGTCCGGGAGGCGCCAAGGGCCGCCTGAGCAGCCGGCGCCCTCCTATTTCGCCGTGTAGCCGCCGTCCACGGGCAGGAGCTGGCCGGTGACGTAGGCGGCAGCGCGCGAGGCCAGGAAGACGGTGGCGCCGTCGAGGTCCGTCAGCTCGCCATTGCGGCCGATGGCCGTCATGGCGGCGTGGTGCCCGGAAACCGCGTCATCCGCGAACACGGCCTCGGTCAGCTCGGTCTTGAAGAAGCCCGGCACCAGGGCGTTCGCCACGATGCCGTGGCGCGACCAGGCCTCGGCCATAGCGCGGGTGAGCTGCGCCACGCCACCCTTGGAGGCGCCGTAGGCGACCCCGCTCGTGAAGGCCCGGAAGGACTGCAAGGAGGCGATGTTGATGATGTTGCCGCAGCGCTTCTCCTTCATGGCCGGCACGCAGGCTTGCGCCAGAAAGAACGGCGCCGAGAGGTTGATCCGCAAGGTCTGATCCCAGCCTTCGAGCGAGACCTCGTCCGCGTGCTTGCGCACATTGACCCCGGCGGCATTCACCAGGATGTCGGGGGCCCCGAAGGGCTCGGCTGCCGCGCGATGCACCTCGGGCAGGCCTTCGAGATCGCTCACATCGGCGGCAAGCGCCACGGCGGAGCC
>JAKSBI010000697.1 GCA_022361215.1 Hyphomicrobiales bacterium
GCTGGTCGAGGCCTTCGAGACACACGAAGGCCGGCGGCCGCGCATTCTGGTGGCGAAGATGGGCCAGGACGGCCACGACCGCGGCCAGAAGGTGATCGCCTCGGCCTTCGCCGATCTCGGCTTCGACGTGGACATCGGCGCCCTCTTCCAGACGCCGGACGAGGCGGCGCGGCAGGCGGTGGAGAACGACGTGCACATCATCGGCGCCTCCTCGCTCGCCGCCGGCCATCTGACCCTGGTGCCGGAGCTGCGCGACGCGCTCGAAAGCCACGGCCGCGGCGACATCATGATCGTGGTCGGCGGCGTCGTGCCGCCCCAGGACTACGACGCGCTCATGGAGGCCGGCGCCAAGGCCATCTTCGGCCCCGGCACCGTCATCGCCGACGCCGCCGTCGATCTCCTGGAGAAGCTCGCCGACCAGCTCGGCTTCAGCCCGAAGCAGGCGGCGGAGTAAGCGCGCTACCCGGCCTTCTTCGCCAGGGCGGCTCGCTCCATCGCGTATTGCACGAGCGCAGCGAGGCGGTAGAAGCCGTGCACGAACTTGCAGTAGGGCAAGACCAGGAAGAACGCGAGCACGAAGCCGAGATGCACGGCGAGCAGTGCGCCCATGGCCGCCGTCTCGCGAAAGGCCAGGAGCAGCAGGCCGGTCAGGCTGGTCATGAACAGCAGCACCAGGAAGGCGACGTCCATGCCGCGCAGGCTGGACGTCTCAGGCGCGGGATCGGCCTTCCATTTCAGCCAGAGCAGGCCCGCCGGCCCGATCAGCAGGCCGATGCCGCCGACGGTGCCGAGAATGACCGGGCCGCTGAGATAGCCATAGGGCGCGATCCAGCCGAAGACGTGGTGGTAGACGGTCGCCAGCGACGTCGCGGCGAAGCACAGCATGAAGCCGTAGAAGGTGAAGTGGTGCAGCCAGCGGCGGGTCTCGGAGAAGCGCTCGTCCGGATAGTTGCAGCCGCCGCCACCGCCGCGCAGGTTCTCCAGCGTCAGCCCGTCCCAGAGCCCCCCGATCAGCGCCGGTAACGACAGGTCCTGCGCGATGCCGCCCGCGGTGTCCCGCCAGTAGCGCACGACGCCGACCGCCATGGCCAGGATCATGACGAGAAAGACCAGCCCGAAAGGCCAGACCATGGCCTCGTAGGGGATCACCCGGTAGAAGGCGCCCTCGCCCACATGGGTCCCGAAGACGATGGCTGGATCCTGCAAGGCCAGGGTGAGCGCGATGACGAGGCCGAGACCGAAGCCCATCGCCAGAGAGACCACGAGGCCGTTTCTGCGGAAGAGCGCGGCGAGGAAGCCCGGCCAGGCGTAGTCCTGATAGGTCTCGACACGCAGCTCGGAGAACACCTTCGGGATGTTGACGTTGAACTCGTGCGGCGGCGCGTACTGGCAGGCGTAGTAGCAGCCGCGGCAGTTGTGGCAGAGGTTCGCCATATAGGTCAGGTCGGTCTCGACGAAGCCGCGGCGCGTCAGCATCGCCCGGAAGACGGCGCAGAAGCCCTCGCAATAGCGGCAAGCGTTGCAGATCGTCATCATGCGATCCGCCTCGCGGATGGTCTCAGTTGACGGCACGGCGCGCAGCCTCCTCTCCCGCAATGCGGCCGAACACGGTGCCGATGGCCATGCCGGTCCCGCCGATATAGCCCTGGCCCAGGATGTTGCCGGCCATGATCTCGCCCGCCGCGAACAGGTTGTCTGCAAGCGCCCCGTCTGCACCGAGCACCCGGGCGCGCCGGTCCACCTCCACGCCGAGATAGGTGAAGGTGATGCCGGGCCGGAGCGGATAGGCGTAGTAGGGCGGCGTGTCGATGGCGCGCGCCCAGTTGGTCTTGGGCGGGTCCAGGCCCTCGGTGGCGCAGCCGTCGAGCTCGGTCGGGTCGAACGCGCCCGGGCGGACGGCGGCGTTGAAGCGGCTCACGGTCCCTTCCAGCGTGGCCGCGTCCAGCTCCAGCTTAGCCGCGAGCTCCCGGATGGAGCCCGCCTCGACGGGCGGGAACACGGTCGGCATGAACAGGCCCTGGGCCTTGTCGTCGATGATGGCATAGGCGATCTGGTCCGGCTGCTGGCCGACGAGCCGGCCCCAGATGGCGTAGCGCTTCGGCCAGATGTCCTCACCCTCGTCGTAGAAGCGCTCGGCCCTGCGGTTGACCACGATGGAGAAGCAGACGCAGTCGACGCGGGTGCAGATGCCGCCGTCGAACTTGGGCGCCCGGCCGTCGATGGCGACCGCATGGCACTGGTCGGGGGTACTGACCTGTTTGGCGCCGCTGTCCAGCAGCACGCGCAGCAGACGGCCCTTGTTGTAGGGCGTGCCGCGAATGAGAAAGTTCTCCGCCGCCTCGCCCCAGCCCTCCTTCAGCCATTCGATGTTGGACTCGAAGCCGCCCGAGGCCACCACGACGGCACGCGCGGCGATGCGGTGCTCGGCGCCCCCGTGCCGCACGAGGGCCGAGGTCGCCCGGCCGCCGTCGAACACGAGATCCGTGACCTCGGCGTCGTAGACCACGTCGACGCCGAGCCCCTGCGCAGTCGCGAAATAGGCGTTCATCATGGCCTTGCCGCCGCCGAAGAAGAAGGCGTTGGTGCGCGCCAACCCGAGCGTGCCGCTCAGCGGCGGCTGGAAGCGCACGCCCTCCGACATCATCCAGTCCACCGCCTCCGCCGACTGGGCGATCATGAAGCGGGCCAGCAGCTCGTTGGTCTTGCCGGCGGTGACGCGCTCCAGATCGGCCCAGTACTCGTCCTCGGTGTAAGGCCCGGTGACGTAGTCGGTGGCCGCCTCGTGAGCGTAGCGGATGTTGCGCGTGTGCCGGCTGTTGCCGCCCCGGAAATCCTTCGGCGCACATTCCAGCACCAGCACCCGGGCGCCGGCGCGCCGGGCCGTGATCGCGGCGCAGAGCGCCGCGTTGCCCGCCCCGATCACGAGCACGTCGACCGCATTGGGAAGCTCCGTCATCGCCACGTCGGGGTGTCCTGTCGTCGGCACATTCAATTGAAGAGGCTTATTCCATACTGGAGTTTTTAATTGTATGCAAGTGGATGCAATATGTTATGATCGGTCATGGCGCAGGCACGGCGAAGGAGCCCGATGTGACGGACGGCCCGAACGGCAACGAGCTGGATGTCTACGGCTCGCTCTACGCGCTGCTGCAAAGCGGCACGTTCGCACCGGGCGACCGGCTAAGAGAGAGCGAGCTGGCGCGCCGCTTCGGGACCAGCCGGACGCCGGTGCGAGAGGCCTTCCGGCGGCTGGAGGCACAAGGGCTGCTGGTGCACGAGCCGCACAAGGGCATGGTCGTGCCCCGGCTCGACGACCAGGCCGTCACCGAGCTTTACGTCATGCGCGAGGTGCTCGAAGGCACGGCCGCGTCGCTTGCGGCGCGCCACACCACCGAGGTCGAGGTGCTGGCGCTGAAGGACATGATCGCATCAGACCGGGCTTGCCTCTCGGACCCGGAGCGCCTGGCGCGCACCAATCGGCTGTTCCACGAGGCCATCTACCGGGCCGCCCACAACCGCTTCCTGGTGAAATCGCTGAATGCGCTCCGCGAGGCCATGGCGCTGCTCGGACCCACCACGCTGACCCTGCCGGGCCGGGCCGAGGAGGCGCTGGCCGAGCATGCCGGGATCGTCGAGGCCATCGAGGCACGCGATGCGGATGCGGCCGACGGAGCGGCCCGCGATCACATCCGGGCCGCCCACCGGGCGCGGCTGAAGCTGATGTTCGAGACCGGGGCGGCGGAGTAGCGCCGCGCCTGCTCTCCCTCGCTTGCCATTCCGGTCAATCCCGCCTATGCCGCAGCGATGCCGGACGCGCAGCGACGCAACGACCTCAGCCTCGAAGACTATGCCGCCGGCGTGCGCGCGGGCGACCGCACCGTGCTGGCGCGCGCCATCACGCTGGTCGAGAGCACCAAGCCGGCGCACCGGGCCGAGGCGCAGAAGCTCTTGCAGGCGCTCCTGCCGGACACCGGCAAGGCCCACCGGGTCGGCATCACCGGCGTGCCCGGCGTCGGCAAGTCGACGACCATCGACCAACTCGGCACCAACCTGACGGCGGCCGGCCGCAGGGTGGCGGTGCTGGCCGTCGACCCCACGTCGAGCCGGTCCGGCGGCTCGATCCTCGGCGACAAGACGCGCATGCCGCGGCTCGCCGCCGACGCCAATGCCTTCATCCGCCCCTCCCCCACCTCAGGCACCCTCGGCGGCGTCACCCGCAAGACGCGCGAGACCATGGCACTCTGCGAGGCCGCCGGCTTCGACGTCGTGCTGGTCGAGACCGTCGGCGTCGGCCAGTCCGAGACCGCGGTGGCCGGCATGGTGGACCTCTTTCTCGTGCTGATGCTGCCGGGCGCCGGCGACGAGCTGCAGGGCATCAAGAAGGGCGTGCTGGAGATCGCCGACATGATCGCCGTCAACAAGGCCGACGGCGACAATGTGAAACGCGCCACCCGCGCCGCCAGCGAGTACCGGGCGGCGCTGCACATCCTCTCGCCGGTCAGCCCGAGCTGGTCGCCGCCGGTGCTGACCGTCTCGGGCAAGACCAATGCCGGGCTCGACGCGCTTTGGGAGAAGGTCGAGGAGCACCGGCGCACGCTCTCGCAGACGGGCGAGTTTCAGGAGCGCCGGCGCGCTCAGGCGGTGGCCTGGATGCACGACATGCTGGAGGACCGTCTGCTTTCAGCGCTGAAGTCGGATGCGGCGGTGGCCGCGCGGCTGCCGGCCCTGGAGGCGCAAGTGCGCAACGGCGCCGTCACGCCGGCGCTCGCGGTGGACGAGATCATCCGGCTTGCCGGGCTGCGCCTCGCCTGAGGCGCCCGGGCTATTCGGCCGCCACCTTCGGCGCGGGGCTCGTGGCTTTCTGCTTCATTGCCGTGCGCGCGGCATCTTCCTTGATCTTCTTGTCCACCGCCGCCTGGCCGCCCCGGGTCTCGCCGAACAGCGCCAGGCTCTCGAACTCGTCTTCCTCCGGCGGCGTCAGCGAGAGATCCATGTAGTCCCTGGCGCTCGGATCTGTCTTGAGCCGGCGGCGCACCAGAGACATGCGCGCGATCCAGAAGCCGGTGATGAGCTGGACCCGGGCGAGATGCCAGAGATAGCGCGGATAGAAGACCAACGGGTTCTCGAGCGGCAGGCCGGGCCTGCGGTCCCGGCGGTATTTGAGCCGCCAATAGCCGCCTTCCAGCGGGTGCACGCCCTCGTAGTTGAGGCAGAGATAGAACCAGAGCGTCAGGAACATGGCCTTGCCGGGGCTCATGTCGCAGGCCACGGCCCGGCGCATGACCGTCTCCATGTGCTCCCGGTTATAAAAGGCGTGCCAGGCCGATTTGTAGGTGTCCTCCCACTCCTCGTCCGACATCACGGGGTGATGCGCGACGCGGTGGTTCAGGTCGTATTTGTTGAGGTCCGGGTCCATCCAGACGCCCTTCTCGAAGAGCACCTTGTGGTCCTCCGAGCCCGGCAGCGGCGTCAGATAGAACATCTCCAGGATGTCGATGGGCAGCTCGCGCTTGATGATCTCGATATCCCGGAGCACGGTCTCCTTGGTGTCGTTCGGGAAGCCGATGATGTAGCCCGCATAGGTGAAGATGCCGGCCCGCTTCCAGGCCTGCAGCATGATGCGGTAGTCGGTGATGCGGTTCTGCCGCTTCTTGGCGCCGAGCAGGCTGTCGGGGTTGATGTTCTCCAGGCCGATGAAGGCGCGGTTCACGCCGGCGCGCGCGGCCTTCTCGATGAAGTTGGGGATCTTGTGGCAGAGCGTGTCCACCTGGATGGTGAAGCGGATGTCGAAGCCCTGCTCCTCGCGCATCCAGATCAGCCGGTCGAAAAAGGCTTCCCAGTTGCGGTTGCGGGCGAAATTATCGTCCGTGATGAAGAACCGGTTGATGCCCTGCTTGCAGTTCTCCCGGATGGTGTTCTCCAGATCGTCGGGCGTGCGGAAGCGGCTCTTGCGCCCCTGCACGTTGATGATGGTGCAGAACGAGCACTGGAACGGGCAGCCGCGTCCCAGATCGACGCTGGTGTGGGCGCCCGCCGTGCGGCGGATATGCTGCATCGGCAGGATCGGCGGCGGCTGGTTGGTGAGATCCGGCAGGGCCGACATGTAGTTGTAGAGCGGCTTCAGCGCGCCGCGGTGCGCATCGATCAGCACCTCGTCGAGGCGCTGCTCCTCCGTCTCGCCCGCATAGAGGCTGATGCCGAGCGCCTGCGCCTCCTTCAGGTCTTCGGGCAGCTCCGGCAGCATGGAGATGCAGCCGGAGACGTGGAAGCCGCCGATGGCCACCTGCAAGCCGCGCTCCCGGAAGACGCGCGCCAGATCGAGCGCGCGGGGATACTGGTTGGACTGCACGCCCACGAGCGCGACGAGGCTGGCTCCCCCCTCGCGCCGGACCATGCGCGCGATCTTGTCCGGCCGCACACGCCGGTTGGTCTCGTCATAGGTGTGGAGCCTGATGTCCACGTCCGGGCCCAGCACCTCCCGCTTGCGGCAGTCCTCCGCAAGCCCGTTCAGGCAGGCCAGGGTGTTGGATGGGATCGCCGACCGCTTCCACTGGATCGGATAGCCGTCGTCGTCATAGTGCGACGGCTTGATCAGGACGAGATGGAAAACCTCGGGCTTCTTGGTCACGTCGCCCCGCCTTTGGCGCGCCAGCTTGCGCCGGTTGTGCTATGTGCGAGTCCTCTACCACGGTTGGCCGTTTCGGAAAACCGCGTTTCGGAAGCAGACGCCCGCGCACGTTGGCGTTGGCGCGATCCGGCGCACTGCGATACTGTCCGGCAGCGTCCCCGAACGGCGCCGGAGTCGCAGAGATGGCCGAACTGGAGCCCGCATGCTGACGCGTGCGACGGACCCTCGCCCCGCCAGGGTGCTCTTGACCGGATTCGGGCCGTTCCCGGGGGTCAGGGAGAACCCCTCGGAGCGTCTGATCCGGCGTCAGGCGGCGGACCCGGGCCTGCGCCCCAGGATGGACTGCGACATGCGCACGGCCGTGCTGCCCACCGAGTGGCAGGCGGTCAGGTCCGCCCTGCCCGCGCTTCTGGCGGAGCACGATCCGGACGTGATCCTGCATTTCGGCGTGCACGAGCGCGCCGCGGGGCTGCGCGTGGAGCAACGGGCGCGCAACCACATGGGGGTGGCGCCCGACGCCCGCGGCCGGCGCGGCACCGGCACCGCGATCGTCAGCGGGGCCCCGCGCGTGCTGCGCTCCATCGGCCCCTCGGAACGGCTGGTGTCGCAGCTCCGCGCCGGCGGCCTCCAGGCCGCGCTCTCGGTGGATGCGGGCCGCTATCTCTGCAACATGCTGTTCTATCTCTCGCTGCTGCATGCCCAAGGCACCGGACGGCCGCACGCGGTGCAGTTCGTGCACATCCCCCGCGTGGCGGAACCGGGGCGGCACGGACCCGGCCGCCCCATGACGAGCGCCGAGCTCGATGCCGGCGTAGCGGCGCTGATCAAGGCCTGTCTGGCGTTTCGGCCGCCGCGATCCCTTGGCCGCGGCAGACATGGCACCGAAATTGCTGCCTGACCTGCAAACGCGGCCCGGAGTGCCGGAAGGACGAACAGGATGGCTCTGGACAGACGCCAGATGATGCTTGGAGGGCTTGGGATCGGTGCCGGCGCGACAGCCGCGGCAGCCGGACCGCGGCAGGCTTCGGCCCAGGCCCAGGGAGAGACTGCCACGTCGTTCGGCGTGCGGCCCGACGCGGCGGAGGACCAGACCGGCCCAGTGCAGACCGCCATCGCGGCCTCGTCGCTCTCCGGAACGCCGGTGTTCCTGCCGGCGGGCCGCTACCGCGTCGGCAACCTGCAACTGAAATCGGGCGCCCAGATCGCCGGCGTGCCGGGCCGGACCATCCTCGAATATGCCGGCGGCGGCGCCTTCCTGACGGCTGAGGCAGCGGAGACCATTCGCCTCTCCGGGCTGGTCCTGGAGGGCGGCAAGCGTCCGCTCGACGGGAACAAGGGCCGCAACGGCCTCTTCGCCGCCCGCGACGTGCGCGACCTCGCCATCGCCGACTGCCGCGTGACGGGTAGCGCCCGCAACGGCCTGGCGCTCTACGGATGCTCCGGGACCGTGGCCGACTGCGCCATTTCCGGCGCCGCCGACACGGGGCTCTTCAGCGAGGACGCGCGCGGCCTGGAGATCGCCCACAACCGCGTCCACGGCTGCGGCAACAACGGCATCCAGGTCTGGCGCACGACGCCCGGCGAGGACGGCACCATCGTCAGCCACAACCGCATCGAGAGCATCCGCGCCGAGGACGGCGGCAGCGGGCAGAACGGCAACGGCATCAACCTGTTCCGGGCGGACGCCGTGCTGGTGACATCCAACCGCATCGCCGACTGCGCCTTCTCCGCCATTCGTGCCAACGGCGCCTCGAACGCGCAGCTGCTGGGCAACTCCTGCGCCCGGCTCGGCGAGGTGGCGCTTTACGCCGAGTTCGCCTTCGAGGGCTCGATCATCGCCCAGAACCTGGTGGACACGGCCGCCACGGGCATCTCCATCACCAATTTCAACGACGGCGGACGGCTGGCGGTGGCGCAGGGCAACCTGATCCGCAACCTCTCGTCGCCGAAGGACGGCACCGCTCACGGCATCGGCATCGCGGTCGAGGCGGACACGCTCGTCTCCGGCAACCTGGTCGAGAACGCGGCCGCCCTCGGCATCCAGATCGGCTGGGGCAAGTTTCTGCGAGACGTGACCGCCACGGGCAACATGGTGCGCCAAGCGCGCATCGGCATCGGCGTCTCGACGGTGAAGGAGGCCGGCTACGCGCTGATCACCAACAACATGATGTCGGGCGCCAAGGAGGGCGCCATCCGCGCCATGAACCACGCCAAGCCGCTCGGCTCGGACCTGGCGCTGCAAAGCTCGGAAGCCTTCCGCAACATCGCCGCCTTCGGCAACGTGGCGCTTTAGCGCTGCCTTTCAAAGTCTGCACTCACATCTCTCCCGTCATTCCTGCGAAAGCACAGTGCTGTCCGGGATTCGAGCGCAGCCCGTATCTAACCGTCTTCATTGCCGGGCTTGACCCGGCAATCATGCCGTTTCCTCTCGAATTGGCCGAAAGGCCAGTGGAATGGATGCCCGGATCACGTCCGGGCATGACGA
>JAKSBI010000742.1 GCA_022361215.1 Hyphomicrobiales bacterium
CGCGATCCAGCTCGGCCGCACGTCGCTGCGCCAGGCCGCCACGTCGACGCGCACGACCGTCGGGCCGCGCGTGCGCAGCGTCAGCCACTGGCTGAGCCGCCAGGCCCGGCGCACGGCCGTACGATCCCAGATCCTGGCGCGCGCGGGCGAGCAGCAGGCTCAGCGCGGCGCGGAGCTCGTCAGGACGCGCGTCGTGCCGGCCGCCATCGACGCCGCCGGGCGACTGCGCGAGCGCCTGCGTCCCCGCATCCTCAAGCAGGACTACCGCCGGCTCCAGCTCCTCGTGCATCGGGTGTTGTTCGACCGGTCGGTCGAGACCCTGCTGTTCGCCTCGTCCAAGGACCGGGTCCCGCTCAACCAGCTCCATATCAAGAGCCTGACGCGGCTCTCGGGCCGCGACTATCGGCCGACGCCCCGGCTGGTGTTCGAGTGGGCCATGGAGATCCTGCCGGAGCCCGTGAAGCGCTTCGCCTTCGTCGATTTCGGCGCCGGCTCCGGGCGCGTGCTCCTGCTGGCGTCGCACCGGGAGTTCGAGAAGGTCGTCGGCGTCGAGTTCGCCGAGGAACTGCACGACGACTGCCTGATGAACATCGCCCAGTACCCGCGATCGCGCATGGCATGCCGCGACGTGACCTGCGTTCTGGAGGACGCCACCCATTTCGACATCCCGGAGCAGAACTGCGTCCTCTACTTCTTCAACCCGTTCGGGGAGAACGTGCTGCGCGAGGTGATGGTGCGGGTCGCCCGCTCCTACGACCGCAACCCGCGGCGGATCTACCTCGTCTGCGTCGATCTGGCGGCCACGTCCACCATCGAGGAGTGGCAGATCTTCAAGCGCGTGCCGATCGAGCGCCAGCTCAGCCTGAAGATCCAGGCCTTCAGCCCCTATTCCATCGCCGTCTACCGCACGATTCTTTAGGGCCTTTGTCAGGAGGCCTCACCCGCCCCTGTCCGCCCTGACCGACCGCTACTGCCGGACCACCAGCACGGAGCAGTGGGCGTGGCGCACGACCTTGGCGGCGACGCTGCCGAGCAGATAGTCGGAGACGTCGGGCTTGTGGGAGGAGATGGCGATGAGGTCGGCGCCGCTCTCCTTGGCCACCGAGAGGATCTCGTGATAAGGCGTGCCGTGACGGATGACGACCTCGTAGGCATCGTCGGCCAGTCCATGGCTCTTCGCCAGCTCCGCCACCTGCGCCTTGGCCTGCTGGGTCGCCGTGTCGGAGAAATCCGCGGGCAGCTGCGCGGCCACCATGTTCGGAACGTCGGCGATGACCGTCAGCAGAACCAGCTTGGCGTCGCCCTGCCGGACCCGGTCCGCGGCCGCTGCCAGCGTGGCGCCGCCGGCGTCCGACTGAGACAGATCGATCGGCACGAGAATCTTGTTGAACATGCTCTTCCCTCCACCACAGAGCGACAGATCATAACACTATTGCGAACCGCCGGAGATCCGGACCATCGGCCGGCGCGGCAGGCTCAGCGGGGGCGCGCGCTGCCCAGATAGTGGAAGCCGATCAGCTCGGGCGCGAGCGGCAGCTTGTAGTTGTCCACGGACTCGATGGCGAAGCCGGCGGTCTCGATCAGGCGGGAGACCGAGCGATTGAGATGGCAGCCCCCGGCCATGCGCTTCCAGAGCGGCGTCAGGCGGTCCTGCCATTTGGCGGCGCGTGGGCTGTGCGAGCGGCCGTGCTCGCAGAACAGCAGGCGGCCGCCGGGCTTGAGCACGCGGCGGATGTCCAAGAGCGCCCGCTCCACATCGGGGATGGTGCACAGCGTGTAGGTGACGAGCGCGGTGTCGGCGGTGCCGGCCTCGAGCGGCATGTCTTCCGCCGATCCTCTGACAACCTCGATCTCGAAGGGCGCGGCCTTCAGGCGCTTGCGCCCGATGCGCAACAGGGCGGCGTCCGGGTCGACGCCGATGACGCGCGTGACGCGGGAGGGCGCGTAATGCGGCAGGTTCAGCCCCGAGCCGATGCCGACCTCCAGGACGACGCCCTCCGCACGCGGCACGATCCGCCGGCGCTGCTCCGCGACGACGTTCAGCGAGCAGGCGCCATGCACCAGCCGCGGCGCAAGATACCGCTCATAGAGGCTCGCGCAGGCAGACGTCACGTCAGATCCTCTCCCGGTGTCGGAGGTCATCGATGATATGGGCGTCGGTCGAGGCGCAATCAAGCAACCGCCGGGGCGGCGATACAATTGAAACACGGCGCGCCGCGGCCCGACGGATGGGCCGTCAGGCGATCACCAGATCGAACAGATAGCGCGGCACCGTCCCCGGCTCGCGACGCGCGGTCACGGCGGCGCGGGCCGCGTCGCTCGGCAGGTCGAGATAGAGGAAATCCCGCGCGTTCATGGCCTCGCCCGGGAAGTACATCTGCGTCACCAGCTCGCTGCCACGCCCGTGCACGTAGAAGTGGATGTGCGGCGTTCGCACGCCTGCCCCCGCGCCGTAGTAGCGCGGCCGGACGGTGCGGAACCGATAGGCGCCGTCGGCGCCGGTTCGCACGGCGCCGAAGCCCTGGAAATTGGGGTCGCGCCGGCCGCCGCGATCGTAGGGATGGTTGTAGCGGCCGAAGCTGTCGGCCTGCCAGATCTCGACGGTGACGGCGTCGAGCGCATGGCCCTTGAGCGAGAGCACGCGGCCCGCGACCTCGATGGTCTCGCCCCGCGCCGGGCCGGCGGCGCCTTTCAGCAGCGTCAGGTCCGCGTCCGAATCGAGCGGCCTGGTCCGGGGATAGAAGGGGCCGGCCGCCTGCCGGGGCGTGCGCAGCAAATCGGCCCGCGCCGCATGCGCGACCAAAAGCCCGGCCGCGCCGGCGATCAGGCCGCGGCGCGTCAGGCGCAGATCCTTGCTCCACTGGCGCATGTCCAAGTCCTAAGCACAAGCGGCCTCCATTGATAGCCCAAGGCTCTCACAAACCGGTGATTGAACTGTGGCCGATACCAGCGCAAGAAAAAGGCCGCCCGCCAATCCGGCGAGCGGCACTCGGTCCGCTCAGGTCGAGATGCGACCCGAGAGCGTCGGTCGTGCGA
>JAKSBI010000892.1 GCA_022361215.1 Hyphomicrobiales bacterium
AGACCTATCCGCACCAGCTGTCGGGCGGCCAGCGCCAGCGGGTCATGATCGCCGCCGCGCTGGCCCTGGAGCCGGCGCTGCTGATCGCCGACGAGCCGACCACGGCGCTGGACGTCACCACCCAGGCGCAGATCCTGAAGCTGATCAAGGACATCCAGCGCAGCCACGGCACCGCGGTCCTCTTCATCACCCACGACTTCGGCGTGGTCGCCGAGATCGCCGACCGGGTCGTGGTCATGCAGAACGGCGATGTGGTCGAGCAGGGCGAGACCCTGTCGGTCCTGAAGAACCCGCAGCATCCCTACACCCGGATGCTGATCTCCTCGGTGCCCTCCATTACGCCGCCCAAGCGACCCTCCAAGGCGCACGAGCCGGTCATCCTGGAGACCGAGGGGCTTTGCAAGACCTACCGCAGCAGCGGCTTTTTCCAGAAGGCGCGCGAGGTGCGGGCGGCGCACCGGGTCGACCTGGAGGTGCGGCGCGGCGAGACCCTGGGCATCGTCGGCGAGTCCGGCTCCGGCAAGTCCACCGTGGCGCGCTGCATCGTGCGCCTGATCGATCCCTCCAGCGGCCAGATCCGGATCGAAGGCCAGGATATCGCCGGCCTGTCCAGCGGCCGCCTGCGGGCGCACCGCCGCGACGTGCAGATCGTCTTCCAGGACCCCTATCGCTCGCTGAACCCGCGGCGCACGGTCGGCGCTTCGATCGTCGAGGGGCCGATGAACTTCGGCCTCGGCAAGACGGATGCCCTGGCCCGCGCCCGCGACCTGATGTCTCTGGTCGGGCTCGACCCTGCGGCGCTGGACCGCTATCCGCACCAGTTCTCCGGCGGCCAGCGGCAGCGCATCTGCATAGCCCGGGCGCTGGCCATGGAGCCCGAGGTCTTGATCGCGGACGAGGCGGTCTCGGCCCTCGACGTCTCGGTCCAGGCCCAGGTCCTGAAGCTGCTGGACGACGTCCGCAAGCGCTTCAACCTGGCCATCCTTTTCATCACGCACGACCTGCGGGTGGCGGCACAGATCTGCGACCGCATCGCGGTCATGTACAAGGGCGAGGTGGTCGAGCAGGGCCTGGCCGGCGAGGTCTTCGGCAAGCCCCGCCACGACTACACCCGCGCCCTCTTCGACGCCGCCCCTGGACGGGAGTTCCAGTTCGGGCAGTTCGAGGCGGCCTGAGCGGAACGCAGACCGGCGCGAGACCCGCCGAATCGCGGAGAATCCGTGAAGCCCGACCCCCGGCAATTCGGGATGCGCACCAAGGTGGCGTCAGGATGTTGTGCCCGCGGAGCCGGCGCGGCACTCTGTGCCGAGCCACGATAATTGGGACCTCAAAGGAATGCGCTTTCTCGTCTCTCTGGCCGCGGGACTGCTGGCCTCCACGAGCCTTGCCGGCGCCGACGACCTGCCGGGCGATCCGGTGGCGGGGCTGGACTTCGCTCGCGGGCTCTGCATCGAGTGCCACGTGATCGAGCCCGACCAGGAGACCCTTCCCGACATCGGTGCGCCGACCTTTCAGGAGCTGGCCGACGAGCCTTCGGTTACCGCGATCGGTCTCCGCTTCTTGCTCCAGAAGCCGCACGACCGGATGCCTGACCTGCTGCTCACTCCGCAACAGACGGACGACGTCATTTCCTACATTCTCACTTTGAAGCCGCGCTGAGCCGCGGCGCGGCGCTCTCCCCGGGGAGTGGCCTCTATCGGGCCCGCTTTCTCCGCGGCTGCGGAGCGTTCTTCATCGTGAAGCGGTGACCTTCGACCAGCTTCAGCAGGTCGAAGGAGCTGATGATCCCGACCACCTTCTTCTCGTGGGTCACGACCACATGGTGGATCTTGTGCCTCCGCATGATCCGCGCCGCCGTGCTGACGTCGTTGTAGGCCGGGACGCAGAAGACACGGTCCGACATGATCCGCTTGACCGGCGTCTCGCCCTTCAGCTTGCGGGCCAGATCGGCCGTGGTGACGATACCGGCGGCCTCGCCTTCCGGCCCGACGATGGGGATCGCGTGAATCCGGTTGCGTTCCATCACCCCGCGCACGTGGTCGACGCTGTTGTGAGGCTGCGCCGTGATCACACGCTTGGCCATCAGGTCGGCGATCTTGACGTTCATGGCCGGGCCTCCCTTCGCCCTTCTAGACCTCCTCCGGCACCATCTTGATGGCGCCGCAGGGGCATTCGGCGGCGCACATGCCGCAACCCTTGCAGTAGTCGTAGTTGAAGCGGAAGCGGTCCCCCGGGCCCAGCTTGATCACCGCGTTGTCCGGGCAGATGCCGTAGCAATTGTCGCATTCGAAGCAGTTGCCGCAGGACAGGCAGCGCCGCGCCTCGAACAGGGCGTTCTCCTCGTTGAGGCCCCGCAGCACCTCGTCGAAGCTGCTTTGCCGGCGCACCAGGCCGAGCTGATCCTGGACCCGCTGCGGCGCATCGTCGTAGTACCAGGTGTTGAGCAGCTCGAAGCCGACCAGCTCGTGCTTCGGCGGCTTGTCGTACTTTCCGCCCCTGAGCCAGGCGTCGATGTGGCGTGCCGCCTTCTTGCCGTGGCCGACCGCCACCGTGACGGTGCGCTCAGAGGGCACCATGTCGCCGCCGGCGAAGAGGCCCTCGCGTCCGGTCATCATCTGCGCGTCGACCTGGACCACGCCGTCGCGCGCGATCTCGACTCCCGGGACCGCCTCGAGGAAGCCGGTGTCGACGTCCTGGCCCAGGGCCAGGATCAGGGTGTCGGCCTCCAGGGTCTCGAACTCGCCGGTCGGCTGCGGCCGGCCCTTCTCGTCGACGACCATCTTCTCGACCGTGAAGGTGGTCTCGTCGATCTGCTTGATGGTGCGCAGCCAGTGGATCATGACCCCTTCCTCCTCGGCCTCCCGGGCCTCGAAGTCGTGGGCGGGCATCTCCTTGCGCGAGCGGCGGTAGACGATCATGGCCTCGTCGACACCCAGCCGCTTGGCCGTGCGGGCCACGTCCATGGCGGTGTTGCCACCGCCGTAGACCACCACGCGGCGGCCGAGCTGCGGCGGCTCGGCGCCGGTCTCCATCTCGCGCAGGACCGAGACCGCATCCAGGATCTTGCCGGCCGCATGGGCCGGGATCTCGGTACGCTTGGCCAGGTGCGCCCCGACCGCGACGAAGACGGCGTCGAAGCCGTCCTTCGTGAAGGCCGCCTCGATATCTTCGACCTTGCGGTTCAGCTCCAGCTCGACGCCCATCTCGAGGATGCGCCGGATCTCGGCGTCCAGCACAGGACGCGGCAGGCGGTACTTGGGGATGCCGAAGCGCATCATCCCGCCGGCCATGGGCCCCGCCTCGCGGATCGTCACCTTGTGGCCGAGACGCGTCAGGTGATAGGCGGCGGAGAGGCCGCTGGGCCCGGCGCCGACGATCAGCACCCGCTTGCCGCCCGGGGCGGTCTCGAAGGCGGGCACGAGGCCCCTCTCGATGGCGAAGTCGCCGAGGAAGCGCTCCACCGCGTGGATGGAGACCGCTTCGTCGAGCTGGCCGCGGTTGCAGGCCGCCTCGCAGGGATGATAGCAGACCCGGCCCATCACAGCCGGCAGCGGGTTGTCCTCGATCAGGCTTTGCCAGGCCGCGGCGTAGTCGCCCTCCTCGGCATGGAACAGCCATTTCTGGATGTTCTCGCCTGCCGGGCAGGCGTGGTTGCAGGGGGGCAGCCGGTCCACATAGAGCGGCCGCTCGGTGCGCCACGACCCGGTCTCGTTGGCGAGGCTGGTGCCGGGGTCGAGGGTGATGGCGAAGGGAAGCTGCTTCATCGGGCCGCCTCCTCGTCCAGCAGGTTGAAGCGCTCGATATTGGCGTCGGCCATGCGCTGCAGGGCGGCCAGGCGCTCGGCGTTCCGCTCGCCCTCCTTGAAGAGATGCGCGAAGCGGCGCTGCAGCCTCAGATAGTCCTCCACCGGCACCTTGCGGCGGATCTTGTGGGAGCGGGTCACCCGCCCGTGCTCCGCCTCGAACAGGGGGAAGAACCCGCTCTCGACCGCCAGGCGTGCGACGCGGATGGTGTCCTGGGGCGCCGAGCCCCAGCCCAGCGGACAGGGCACCATGATGTGGATGTAGCGCGCGCCCTCCATCCCCATGGCCCGCGTCACCTTGGCTTCGAGGTCGTGCAGATCGGCCACGCTGGCGGTGGCCACATAGGGGATGTTGTGGGCCATGGCGATCAGCGGCAGGTTCTTGCCGGTGCCGAAGACGTTGCCGGGCGCATCGCCCACGGCCGGCGTCGTGGCGGTGCGCGCGGTCGGCGGCGTCGCCGAGGAGCGCTGCACGCCGGTGTTCATATAGGCCTCGTTGTCGTAGCAGAGGTAGAGCACGTCGTCGTTGCGCTCGAACATGCCCGAGAGACAGCCGAAGCCGATATCCGTGGTGCCGCCGTCGCCGCCCTGGGCCACCACCTTGACGTCGCGGCGCCCCTTGCGCCGCAGGGCGGCGGCGACGCCCGTGGCCACCGCCGGCGCGTTGCCGAAGAGCGAGTGCAGCCAGGGGATCTGCCAGGAGGTCTCCGGGTAAGGCGTGGTGAAGACTTCGAGGCAGCCGGTGGCGTTGACGGCGACGAGCTGGCCGTCGGCCGCGCGCATGGCGGCGTCGAGCGCATAGCGCGCGCCCAGCGCCTCGCCGCAGCCCTGGCAGGCCCGATGGCCCGAGGTGATGGCGTTGGACCGGTCCATGGAGGCCTGGACGCTGCGCGCGGCCTCGTCCATCAGCCGGTTGCCGACCGTATGCGTTCCGGTCTGGTAGAACTTGACCCGCTGGAGCGCGCTTTCCCGGCTCTCCTGGCTCATGACATGCCTCCCTCAGTCGCCCGCGGCGGCGCTTCCGAGCGTCCGCAGGATGTTCTCCGCCGTCGGGCCCGAGCGCCGGGTCTCGCGGGCGCGCGCCATCTCGTTCGCCACGACGGTCTCGTCCAGGTCGAGGAAGCGCACGTCCGGCAGCCGGCCGGCGGCCGCATCCTCGAAGACCCGCCGGAGCGAGCCCGTGGTGATCGGCCGTCCGCCGAGCCCGGCGATGACCGTGTAGACCGGCAGCGGCGCCTCGCGCAGCGCCATGCGCACATTGGAAGCGACCACCCCGCCGAGGCCCGGCGCCAGGCTCTTCTCGATCACCACCACATGCTCGGCCTCGGCGAGCGCCGTCTTCAGGTGCCGCAGCGGGAACGGCCGGAACGAGCAGATGCCCACCGAGCCGACCGCGGCGCCCTCGTCGCGCATGGCGTCCACCACCTCCTTGATGGTGCCGTTGACCGAGCCCAGCGCGACGACCACGGTCTTGGCGCCCTCGATGCGGTAGGGATGCACGAGCCCGCCGGAGGCGCGGCCGAAGACGTTCTCGAACACCTCCGCGATCTCCGGGATCAGCGACAGCGCCTGGAGCTGCTTCTCATGCGCCAGATAGCGGACCTCGGTGAAGGCCTCGGGACCGACCATGGCGCCGATGGAATAGGGGTCCGCCGGGTCCAGCACCTGCACCGGCTCGTAGGGCGGCAGGAAGGCGTCCACCTCGGCCTGGGTCGGGATGTCGACGCGCTCGTAGGCGTGGGTCAGGATGAAGCCGTCCATGCAGACCATCACCGGGCAGCTCAGCTCCTCGGCCAGGCGGAAGGCCTGGATGTGCAGGTCGACCGCCTCCTGGTTGGTCTCCGCGAAGAGCTGGATCCAGCCGGCGTCCTTCATGGACATGGCGTCGGTGTGGTCGTTCCAGATGTTGATGGGCGCGCCGATGGCACGGTTGCCGACGGTCATGACGATGGGCAGGCCGAGGCCGGCGGCGTTGTAGACCGCTTCCGCCATGAACAGCAGGCCCTGGCTGGCCGTCGCCGTGTAGGCGCGGGCGCCCGCCGCCGAGGCGCCGATGGCGACGGAAAGGGCGGCGAACTCGGACTCAACATTGATGAACTCGCAGTTCTCCAGCGCGCCCGATTTCACCAGCTCCCCGACCCCTTCGACGATGTGGGTCTGCGGCGTGATCGGATAGGCGCAGACCACCTCGGGCCGGCAAAGCCCGATGGCCTCGGCGACCGCGCGCGAGCCCTCGACCTGTTTCAGCACGGCGTTCCTCCCTCAGGCATGGCTGGCGATCTCGAAGGCCTCTTCGGCCGCCGCGACGTTGGCCTCCCCGACGGGGCCGGGGAACTTCTCGCGGATGGCCTGGGCCACGGAGGGGAAACGGATCTGCCCCGAGATGGCCGCGAAGCCGCCCAGCAGCGCCGCATTGGGCACGGGCCGGCCCACATGCTTGCGCGCCAGCTCCGTGGCGCCGACGTCGCAGACATGGTGGGCCGGGAAGCGGGCCACGAACGTGGCGATGCCCAGCTCCTCGAACGACCGGCGCGAGTTGATCAGGATATAGCCTTCAGGGTTGAGGCCCTTGAAGACGTCGACGGAGTGCAGCAGCGTCGGGTCCTGGATGATTAGGGCGTCCGGGGCCTCGATCGGCTCGCGCAGGCGGATCTCCCGCTCGTCCATGCGGCAGTAGGAGATCACGGGCGCGCCCATGCGCTCGGAGCCGAAGCTCGGGAAGGCCTGGGCGTGCTTGCCTTCGATGAAGGCGGCGACGGAGAGCAGCTCGGCGCCGGTCACGACGCCCTGCCCGCCTCGCCCGTGAATCCGCACCTGGAACATGCGACCACCCCTCCCAGCGTCCACCCGCTCGACCCGGGCGTCCGTTCCGGAGGACGTCCGCGCGAGACGGGCATTCCTAGGGTGGTCAGATTAGGCGTCGCGTCCGCCCGCTGTAATTGACCGTAATCAAGAGCGGTGGCGGTGCGTCCGACCTTTCCGGTCGCGCCCGCGTCGACCGCACCGGCCGACCGGCACCATCGTGAGCGTCACGCCAGCAGGGGCGGCAGCTCGGCGAGGGTCGTCAGGATCGCCTTGGGCCTTCCGGGCAGGCCCTCGGGCGGCTGGTTGAAGCGGTTGAGGTGCGCCACCTGGAACCCGAAATTGGCGGCGCCGGCGGCGTCCCAGGCATTGGCCGAGACGAAGCAGATCTCCGCGCGCGCAACGCCCATGCGGTCGACGGCGAGCTGGTAGACCCGACCGTCGGGCTTGAAGATGCCCACGTCCTCGACCGAGAGCACGGCGTCGAGCTCGGCGCCGAGGCCGGAGCTGCCCACGGCCGCGTCCAGCATGTCGGGCGAGCCGTTGGAGAGGATCGCGGTGGCGAACCCGGCCTCTCTGAGCCGCGCCAGCGTGTCGAGCGCATCCGGATAGGCGTCGAGGGTGAGATAGAGGTCCATCAGGCGCTTGCGGAGCGCCGCGTCCTCGATGCCGTGAGCGGCGAGCGCGTAGTCGAGCGCCTCGCCGGTGACCTGCCAGAACGCCACATACTCGCCCATCAGGCTGCGCAGCCAGGTGTATTGGAGCTGTTTCAGCCGCCACATCTCCGACAGCGCCTGCGCGGCCGGCCCCAGCGCGTCGGCGACCTTCGCCGTCGGCGCATGCACGTCGAAGAGCGTGCCATAGGCGTCGAACACGCAGGCCTTGATGTTGCTCAGCTCGGCCATCACTCAATCCCCTTTGCGGGCTGCGTTGACCGAGATGTGATTGGCTCGCGATCCGGTCGACGCCTATGTCGCCATGGTGTTATGGCCTTATCGTAGCGAGGCGCGGGACCCCTGCGAAATCGTGGTTTCGCGATAACTGCTTTTCCAGCCTCGAAACGGCAATGAGAGGATTTCTGCGGATGGACGCCTGCGTCGTCCGGATTCCGGCCGCGCCCGAGACCCGCGACATCGGCGCCTTCGACGCGCCGGTGCTGATCTCGGGCGGCGTCTGCTCGAACCTGGAAGCGCTGACGGCCTTTCTGGACGCGGCCGGGCGCGCCGGCATTCCGCCCGCGCGCATCGTCCACACCGGCGACGTGGTGGCCTATGGCGCCGACCCGGCCGGCGCCGCCGAGCGGCTGCGCCAAAGCGGCATGCACGCCATTCAGGGCAATGTGGAGGAAAGCCTGGCGCGCGGCCGCCCGGAATGCGGCTGCGGGTTCGACCCGGGCTCGCCCTGCGACACGCTCTCGGCCGACTGGTACGGCTATGCGGACGCCAGGATCGGCGCGGGTCTGCGCGCCTGGATGGGCGGCCTGCCGCACCAGCTGGTCTTCACCATGGCCGGCCGGCGCATCCGCGTGGTGCATGGCGGCGTCACCGAGATCAGCCGGTTCCTCTACCCCTCGACCCCGGACCGTGACTTCGAGGCGGAGTTCGCCGCCGCCTCGGCCGACATCGTCATCGCCGGGCACGGCTCGATCCCTTTCACCAAGCGCCTCGGCGCCCGCATCTGGCACAACTCAGGCGCGCTCGGCCTGCCGGCCAACGACGGCACGCCGCGGGTCTGGTACAGCCGGCTGGAGCCCGATGGCGACGGCGTGCGCTTCACGCACGTCCCCCTCGCCTACGACCATGCGACGGCGCGCCGCAAGATGCTCGACGCCGGCTTGCCGCGCGGCTATGCCGACGCCCTGTCGACCGGCCTCTGGCCGAGCCTCGACGTCCTGCCGGCCGCCGAGCAGAAGCGGACGGGCCAGCCTCTCGAGCTGGCCGCTTAGCGCGCTATCGGTCCTCGGGCTCGGGATGGCCCAGCGCGATCAGCCGGTCGGCGACACGGTTCAGGATCCTGTAGAACCGCTCGGGGCCCGGATAGCCCCTGAAGCGGGCGATCTCGATGCCGTGCTCGACGAACACGAAGGTCGGCGTCATGACCACCGGTCCGGTCAGCGCCACGTCCATCTTGTCGGTGTCGATATCGAGGGACCTGAGCGGCAGCAGGCGCCCGGCCTTGCTGGTCGGATAGCCCGGAGCGACGTCCCGCTTGAACTTGGCGCATTCCGGGCAATAGCGGGTCTCGAGCATGACCAGCTCGCCCGCCCGCACGCCCGGCGCGGCGCACAGGACGAGCGTCCCGAGCGCCAGCGCTAGGCCAATCCTTCGCAGTCTGTCCATCACGGCCCTCGTCGTCCGGCTCTCGAACGGAGCCTTTATCTCCGCCGGCCGCGGACCGCGCAATTCACAAGTTCCGGCGCACACCGGCCGGGCCGAAGCCCGGACGGCGCCGCGCCCTCAGCGAGTGGCCTGCTGCTGCTGCCACCACTGGCCGAACAGCCGGAACAGCTCCTCGCGCTTGCGCGGCGTAAGCTGCGCGCCCCGCACCGTCACGCCCTGCTGCCGCAGGAAGTCGTCGAACGCCGTCTGCATCTCGTTGCTGCCGCGTGCCGAGGCCGGCCTGCGCGCG
>JAKSBI010000177.1 GCA_022361215.1 Hyphomicrobiales bacterium
AAGGTCTCCAGGCCCGCGACATAGTCGGCGACACGGTCCTCCGCATCCTTGTTGGCGCCGATATTGACGCCGACGATCCCGCGCCGCGGCCGGCGCTGAAGGCGTGTCAGTGCTTGGGCATGGCCCTGGCTGTTGAAGCCCAGCCGGTTGATCACGGCGCGGTCCTCGATCAGCCGGAAGACGCGGGGCTGCGGGTTGCCGATCTGCGGCTTGGGCGTGACGGTGCCGATCTCCGCGTAGCCGAAGCCGATGGCCAGGACGGCGTCGGGAACCCGGGCGTCCTTGTCGAAGCCGGCGGCGATGCCGATGGGGTTGGGCAGCTTGAGACCCCAGAGCTCTTGAGCGAGGCGCGGGTCGTCCGGCTCGGTCTGGCGCGGATGGACGCCGGCTTCGAGGGAGCGCAGCGTGACCTCGTGCGCCCGCTCCGGATCGAGCGCCAGCAGGAGAGGCCGGGCCAGCTCCGCGAGACCTCCGATCATGGCGCCAGGTCCTCAGGAAACGCGTGCAGACCGTCGTTGCCGAGGGGCAGGGGTGCCACCGACAGCACCGCTGCCATCGCCAGGTCGCCGTAAAGATGGGGGAACAGCACACCGCCGCGGGACGGCTCCCATTTGAGCGCCCCGCCGAGGCCGCCGGGATCGACGGCGATCAGCACCAGATCCGCCTGCCCCGCAAAGTGCCTGGCGGCCGTCTCTTGCACCTGTGCGGCCGTCGAGAAATGGATGAAGCCGTCCCGGAGATCCACGGCGGAGCCGGCATAGCGGCCCGCCGCCTGCGCCTCTCGCCACTCCGCCGCCGTGCAGATCTTGTAGATGGGTTCGGTCATTGCGTGCGTCCGGTGGCATGCCGGGTCGGGGCGTGTCAATATGCCAAGCTGATGGCAAACAGCATCGAAGCGGCGTGAGATGTTGCGTCTGGTCCTGGCTGGCCTCGTGATCGGCATCCTGCTGGTCTTCCTAAGTCCTCCGCTCATCGAGAGCCTGCGCTCTCCTGTGGAACCGCCGGCGCCCAAGGTCGAGCCGCCGAAGCCGGCGCGGCCGACCACGTCCGGCGTGCCTCACGCGACGATGCGCGTGACCGAACCGGAACCCGTGAAGCCCACACCGGAAAAGCCAAAACGGGAGCTGGCCTATCATGAGGCGACGAAGCCCGAGACCCGCGATCTGCGGAAACGCCAGGCGGCGGAGCCCGAGCGCAAGCGCTTCTTCCGCGTCGTGGTCGAGGACGCCGGTACGCTCAAATCGGGCAAGACGACGATTCGTCTCGCCGGTCTCACCGCACCGGCGCACGACGAGACCTGTCCCGACAAGGCTGGCGGCCGTTGGGCCTGCGGCCGCCGGGGCCGCGCCGCGCTGGCCCGCCTGATCCGCTCGAAGGCGGTCGATTGCGCCATTGCAGAGCGCCAGGACGGCGGCGTGGCGGTGGCCCGCTGCACGGTCGGCCGCGTGGACATCAACGAATGGGTGGTGCGGCGGGGCTGGGCGCGGTTGATCGAGACGGCGCCCGAGCGTTATGCCGAGGCGTTGGACAAGGCGAAGCAGGACGGCCGCGGCATCTGGCGAGATTAGTCCATATGAGACAGTCTGCGGTCCTGATCGGTGAAGTGGTCGGGCACATTCCCTGCGCCAAGTTAGCTGAAACTCGGGTCAATACCGGCAAAGTAAACAAGAAATGAGCTGTCGGGCGGCAGAAAAGGAAGGCCGTCCGACAGCAAAATTGGGAACAATTCCGTCTTCCGACTACACGACGCGTGAAAACAAACCTACGTTGTGTGATGCATTCCGGCCAGGAAGTCGCCGCCAATGACCGCATACATACTCCAAGTTGCCGAAACGAATGCGGTAGTAAGGCTCAATCCAGATCATCGCGTTCTCCGATTTGAGAACGCAGGACTTGAGCCGGTTGGCGAACTCCGCTATTAATCCCTGGGACTCAGGGGGCGGAGTTCGCCTCCATCCCGCCTGGTCCTGCAAGATTCTCAGGCGGGAAGCCCAAACCGGCCTGGCTGGTGGTAGCGCACCAGCCAGGCCGTACGCGTTTGGGTCGACTGAGTCCTATCTACCGCAATTCATTCACCAACTCAAGCACGCCATCGGGATTCAGGAGAATCTTGCGATATCTTGTGCGTGGTGTATGATGCCTAACGGCCGAATTCGGGAGGACTCTATGGACTCAGCATACGATAACGCACTGAAAAAAAAGAAAAAATTGGAAAGGGAGTTGGAGGAGATCGAGCAGTTTTTGACTCTCTATGAGCGCTTCTCAGGAACAAAACTGGAAGAAAACGATTTGGGTGCCGAAGAGCAGTCGATCGAAATCGAAACGCACATTGTTCCGCGCCAGAGAATCGAAGGCTCTGGTCGACAACGCCTTAGGCCAAGAGACCTTGGGCCGATTGTAAAGCGTGTCCTGTTGGAGACGGGAAGGCCAATGACGCGTGGACCGCTTGTTGAGGCGCTCGAAAAACGTGGAATTGAAGTGAAGGGCGCGGAAAAGGCGAAGTATCTTGGGACCGTCCTTTGGCGCATGGGCGATGAATTCGTCAATATCGAGGGTGAAGGCTATTGGCCGAGGGGTATGGATTGTCCGGCAGTAGGCTATAAGGCAGAACAGGATCCTCAAGGTGTTGGTGCCATCGAGCCGAGCGCGGAAGATCAAAAGGCCGCCCAAGCGGAATTAGAACGCGATATGGAACAGCGCGGTATTTTCGACGAATGATGGTTCGGTTAGGGCGCTGAGCCGGCGGCTCACGCCGCGCTCAGATCCTCGCCCTTGAGCGCCCGGTCGATCAGAGCGCGGGTGGCGTCCAGCCCGTAGAGCTCCACGAACGAGCCGAAACGCGGCCCCTGCGACTGGCCGAGCAGCACCTCGTAGAGGGCG